>JALZNB010000272.1 GCA_030857905.1 Actinomycetota bacterium | reverse complement strand
GCCAGGCCCCGTGCCGGGCCTGCCGCCCGAACCATGTTCAGACCCGCTACCCGGACCGAAGCCACCACCACCACCGCTGCCGCCGCGTGGGCCGAAGCCACCTTGTCCGAAGCCGCCCCTACCGGTGTTGGAACCAGGGCCACCCGATCTGCGGTCGCCGTAGCCGCCGCCGATCGACATCGGCGGATCGCCCCCGACGGGCGGAGGCATCGGCGGACTCACCGGCGGCCGATAAGGCTGCTGCGGTGGGGGTTTGTCCGTCACCCGGTTCGGATCGGTCTCCTGGGGCGGGCGCGGCTGATCCAACTCGTCGACACGGATCGGCGGCTGAGTCGGATCCCGATCCCGGCTCGCGGGCGGAACCCACGGCGTCCGGGTCTCGTCGTCACCATCACCGGTGCCGGACCGCGGATAGTCCGGGCCCTCGCGCTTGGGTGGTACCGGCGGCGGCGGGTCATCCGGCTTCTCGACCTCGATGCCGTTGCCGGAAGCCACGAGCGGCGTGTACTCCTGCGGCAGATCCCGCTCGTTGTCCTGCGTATGACTGTCGTAGCCCTTGTACACGTCGATGTTGTGCTGCGACTGCCGCTGGTGCTCGGCCACCGCTTTCTCGGTGTCGGTGTCCCACGGTGTGGCGTCGTCCCAGAAATTGGTGTCCGGCGGCGTCTCCGACACCGGCACGACGGTCCTCGCCGCACTGTCGAACGAATGCGTCTGGTCCAACAACAGACCATGCGCGCGCTCCAGGTTCTGCGCACCTTCTATCGCGGCATCCCGCAACGGCCCGGCCGACCCGAGCGCCGCCTCCCCAGCCGAGCCCTGCCACCCGGCCTGGATCTTGTCCGCCAACGCCTTGATCAGCTGCGCCCGAGTGTCCTCGGCCTCAGCTTCGGCCTTGGCGATTTCGTACGCCGTGGTCATGGTGCCGGTGCCGGGTCCCTCGGTCATCTGCACGTAGATCTGGTGTGCGGTCAACCCAACACCACCGCCGTCGATATACACGATCAGGCCCCCGCCTTCATCGTCCGCAACACCATTCCCGCCACCCGAACAGCCACATCACACGGGTCCGCGGTCCCCACCTTGTCCCGTGACTGGGTGAGTGCCAGGAAGAATGCCACCTGATCACTCACACCGACCGACACGCTGCACACGCCATCGGAACGTCGATCGAGAACATCGCCCGCGATCGCCGGAAAGCCCTCGATATCGGGAAGTACCTCGAAGTACTTGTACTTCTTGTTCTGATTGGCCTTGTAGTCGCCGCTGATCCCGATACCAGGCTTGTCCACCCATTGAAGGTCGATACCGCCTCTCATGTCGACAGTCCCCCAGCGGCAGGCCAGTCCGAGAGGTGCGTCACGCTGCTCACCTTGAGGAGTGATACCGAGTTCTTCCGCCTGTGTCGCGGTGACAGCCAGACAGGGGTCTTTCTGAAAACGTCCGGTGTCGAGTGGATCTTTGACTGCAGGCGCCCCATAGGACGGAAGGCTGGTGGTCGCCGAAGTCGTGGGGCGTGGTGATTCGCCGGTTTCAGTCGGCAAGCCGCCGGAAGTACCCGCGGTCGGCGTCGGCTGGCCTGCCGTGTTCGCGGTGCAACCGGTCAACAGAAGCATCGCCGTGGCCAGAGCGGCTGTGAGCGCGCGTGTCGGGTGAGTGGGCACGCTCAGATCGTTCCTTCATTTCCGGCTCGGTTCAGGCGGGCGACCGACTTGTGCTCGACGCCGAGGTAGTCGTCCAGGGACTTCTGGAACTTGTCAGCCTCGTCGAGGCAGTAGTTCCACTTCTCTTCGAGAGAGGTGAGGTAGGCAAGGCCGGAACTGCTGGCCACACTCGCGTGTATCTGACCTGAATACTCGGTCCCCGGGGAGTCGATTTGCCCGAGTGCCTTCGAGGTATCGAGTGATGTCCGATACTGCTTGGCCAGGTCGAGCCAGTCCTTGACGATGGCGGCGACCTCGTCAGGGTCGAAGACGAACTTGTCGCCGGGGCCTGCCGAGGGTGGGGCGGCCGCGGGGCTCGCACCGCCGCCACCGGTGATTCCGCCCAGTGTCGAGTCGATGCTCTGGAACGCATGGTGCGCGGCGGTCATCGTGTCCCCTCGTGTCCCCCGATATACCTCTCTGTAACCAGAATATGACACGGCTCGCGGCCACGTACACGGTTCCGCTGAACGCGAGTGGTCACATGTGGCCGTCGAGCCAGGTTTTCCATGTGGGTAGGAGGACTGCCAGCAGTTCTTCGGGATTCTCCACCGAAGGCGAATGCACCGACCCGCCGATCAGGCTGAAATCGGCTTCGAGCCGCTCCGCCATCTCGCGTTGTTGTGCCGGTGGCCACACATCGTCCAGTGCCCCGCATGCCACCAGGCAGGCCGCGCCGGTCGATCGGAGTGTGCGGGCCAATTCGGGCACCAAGTCGGGTTCGTCGCGGATGCCGCGCCCCATTCCGATCAACGCGGCCATGTCGTGACGCAGGAATCGCGTGCGAAGGAATGCCCGTAGTGGTTCGCTCATGTTCTGCCAGCGCGGATTCGACGAGTTCAACACGTCCATCGCGCGTTGCACCGCCGCCACCCCGTGTTCGCGCAACAGCGATTCGCCGAGCTCCAGGATTTGGCGCCGACCTCCCGCAGGCAGTTCACCGGGTCCGGAGGCGAGCAGTGTCAGGCCCACGACGCGCGCGCCGGTCAGTACCGCGTGTCGGCACGCCAATCCGCCGTAGGAGTGGCCGAGCAAGATCACCGGCCGATCGAACGACCCGATCAACTCGGCGAGTCGTGCGCCCAGTTTGGCGGGCAGGTAGTCGTCTTCGTGGAGGAGGGCGGGGGAGTCCTGTTGGCCGGGCAGGTCGATGGCGACCGCGTCGAAACCGGCGCTCGCCAAGGGGTCCAGCAGGGGCGCGAAGTCTTCCTTGGAGCCGGTGTAGCCCGGCACGAGCAACACGATGGGGCCGTCGCCGCCGGTGCGCACAGCGGCGATGCCCGGGAAGTCGACGCGACTGGCCGAGTGTGAGGTGAGCTGCGAGTAGGCCGGTACCGACATGGGTCGAGTGTGCCTGAAAAGCGGCCTAGTGCAGAGCGACCAGCGTCGGGCCGCGTTGTTCGAGGACCGTGGTGCCGATCGAGGCCATGGTGACGACTCCGGTGTGGCCGTCGCGCTGGACCGGGATGGTGCCGACGCGGTCGCCGTTGGCCTGGTTGATCACCGCGATGCCGTCGACCACCGGAACCAGTGCGCGGCCCGCGAACACTGTTCCGGGGCCGATCGTGTCCGGGATCGTCCACATTGGACGCAGCTCGGTTGTCGACAGGACGACTGTGCGGGAGCCGGTGAACCAGTAGAACGCGCCCGTCGCGGTGATCGTCAGTGGGGACTTGCCCTCCGGGTCGACGCGCAAGTCGTCCGGGGCGAGGTTTACGGGGTAGTTGCCGACCTGGATGCCGTCCTGGTCGAACACCACGACCCGTCCGGGGTCGGGCATGGCGACGGCGGTCAGGTTGTCCTGGATGGCGACGATTCGGGCGTGCTCACTGCCCAGTACGACGCTGGCGACCACGACCGGTCGATCCTGGTCTTTGCCCTCTTCCGCGGTCGACTTGTAGATGGTGAGCCGGTCGGAGGTGTCTTCGGGGCAGCGTTCGATGACGCCGACCTTGCCCGGTGTCATGACGACCGAGTTGAACTCGCAGTTGACCTTCGGCTGCCGGTCCGGGTTGACCAGCGCGGGCAGCGTGCCGAAATCCATGGTCCTGACCAGGTCCGAGCGGACCGTGGTGAGCAGCCGCGACCCCGTGGTCGTCAGGTAGGACCCGTCGGTGACCATGCGGGTGCCGAGTTCGGCGTCGGAGTTGCGTTGCCCGTCGCGCCTGCCGCTCGCGGCTTTGAGCGAGGTCATTTCACTGCATCCGCCGCCCGCCCGGGAATCGCGGTCGGGCAGCAGGTTGTCGCTGGTGCGGTAGAGGGCCACCGCTTTCATCCACGCCCCGGAGACCGCGCACAACGGCAGGTCGCGGCCGTAGGTCCAGCGGACGTCACCGGTCTGCGGGTCGCGGCCGGTGACGGTGCCACCCGCGCCGGTGACCACGGTGGGTCCGATCGCGACCGGTTGCCAGGTGGCCGGGCTGTCCGCCCGCCACGCCTCGCCGAGTGACGGCGGGAATATCTCGGGGCCCTGCGGGATGGGGTACGCGGCGTCATCGGTCCGGGATTCGGTTGCCCGGATCTCGCTGGTCTGCCATGCGACGACACCGGTCACCGCCAGCGCGACCACGATCGAGAGCAGGATCGCGTAATCACGCTTGCGGGTGAACCGGGTTCGGGGGCCACGGGCGGGATCGTCTGCCGGCGGGATGTGCCCATCGAGCACATCCTCATCCGCGATCGCCGCCCGCTGGTCCCCTTCGGTCACGGTTCTAGTCTGCCGAGCCCGGTGTGTCGTTCGCGTTGGGGTCGGTCGAGAGGTCGACCCCGCTGCGCCGACGACGCCTGCGTGAGCGTGCCGGTTGGTCGCCGTTCGTCTCCGCGGTGGGGGCGTCCGACTGCGGCACTGTCGATGGTGTCGACTCCGCGCCTTCCTCGCCCGCGCGCCTACGACGGCGCCTGCGCGGCCTGCTGCCGTCCTCGGTGACGTCTTCGCTGGTCGCGGCCCTGGTGGTGCTCGGCTCGCGCACCTCGCCGTTGGTGCGGGCGCGGGTTCCCCTGGTGCGCTTGGCCGTGGTGACGGTGCCGCCGCGGTTCTTGCCGCCCAGGTCCTCCTCGACCTCGGCGTCGAGGCCCGCGCGGGTGCGCATGGCCATCGGCAGCCTGCCGCTGGAGCCCGACGGGATGTCGAGGTCGCTGAACAGGTGCTCGGAGGTCGAGTAGGTCTCCGCCGGGGCGGGCATGTCCAGGCCGAGCGCGTCGCTGATGGACTTCCAGCGCGGCTCGTCGTCCCAGTCGACCAGGGTGATGGCGACGCCGGTCTTGCCCGCGCGGCCGGTGCGGCCGATGCGGTGGACGTAGGTCTTCTCGTCCTCCGGGCACTGGTAGTTGATAACGTGGGTGACATCGGTCACGTCAATGCCGCGTGCGGCGACGTCGGTGCAGACGAGCACGTCCACCTTGCCCGACCGGAACGCGCGCAGCGCCTGCTCACGGGCACCCTGGCCGAGGTCACCGTGCACGGCACCCCCGGCGAAACCACGCTCAGTGAGGTCGTCGGCGACCTTCTGCGCGGTGCGCTTGGTCCGGGTGAAGATCATCGTCAGGCCGCGCTCGTTGGCCTGCAACGCGCGGGCGACAACCTCGATCTTGTCGAGCGAGTGCGCGCGGTAGACGAACTGCCTGGTGCGCTCGTGGATCGCGCTGGCGTCGTTCTCCTCGGCCCTGATGTGGGTCGGCCGGTTGAGGAACGTCCGGGCCAGGGTGATGATCGGGCCCGGCATGGTCGCCGAGAACAGCATGGTCTGGCGCTCGTCGGGCACCATCCGCAAGATGCGCTCGATGTCGGGGAGGAACCCCAGGTCGAGCATCTCGTCGGCCTCGTCGAGGACGAGCCCGCGGACCTTGCCCAGCACCAGGTGCTTCTGCTCGGCCAGGTCGAGCAACCGGCCCGGCGTGCCGACGACGATGTCGACGCCCTTGCGCAGCGCGGCGATCTGCGGCTCGTAGGGCCTGCCGCCGTAGATGGCCAGCACGCGCACGCCGAGGTGCTTGCCCGCGTCACGCAGGTCGGCGGTGACCTGGAGGCACAGCTCGCGGGTCGGGACGACCACGAGCGACTGCGGGGTGCCGTCGCCGGGGTTCTCCGCCCGCTGCAACAGCGGGACGCCGAAACCGAGCGTCTTGCCGGTGCCGGTGCGGGCCTGACCGATCAGGTCGTCACCCGCGAGCGCGAGCGGCAGCGTGAGTTCCTGGATGGCGAAGGTCCGCTCGATGCCCGCCTCGGACAGCGCGCGTACGATCTCGGCGCGCACGCCTAGTTCGGCGAACGTGGGGGAATCGGAGCGGACCGGCGCACCGGCCTGCAGCGGGTGCGAGATGTCCGCGTCGGGGACGCCAGCCACGCTGTGCTCCAGCGCCACGGGGTCGAGTGTGTCGGCCACGGGGGCGGTCGCGCCCTCGTCGGCCTTGATGTCGTAAGTCAGGGTGATCAGCCTCTCTCATACCAGCGCGCACTGCCCTGGACGGGCGCTCAACCGCGCCACCGCGCCGGATTCGCAACGTCCAGGCGTGATGCGGGAGGGCCTGCGAGGTCTCGCGCGCACCCTCTCTACTCGGTCCGCGGCGTGCTTCGCCACGAGTTTCCCGAGGTCTGTCCGAGCCCGACATCGCCTGTGCGTGCATCGGCAGTGCACGGCCATCAGTGCTGAGAGCCGGTGCCAATTGTGGTACTGCCAACTGGCGGCGGAGCCGGGCGTCCTGCCGAGTCTACCCGTGACGGGCCCCGGATACGCTAACCACCATGGAGAACGCGGAGGTCGAGGTGGCCGAAGGCACACTTTCGGTTGGTGTGGTCGATCTACTCGGCGTGGTCGCCTACGGCGAGTTGTCCGCCTTCGACCGCCTCTCCGAGGACGCGAGGTCCGCCCCGACCCTGGCGGGCCGGTCCGCGCTGTCGACGATGGCCGCCGCCGAGATGGTGCACTACGCCAAGATCGACAAATACCTCGCCGACCACGGCGTCGACGTCGAGGACGCGATCCGCCCGTTCATCGGCCACATCGACACCTGGCACGCCTCCACGGCCCCGCGTTCGTGGCTGGAATCCCTGGTCAAGGCCTACGTTGGCGACGGACTCGCGGCCGACCTGTACCGGGAGATCGGCTCCTGGCTCGACGCGGAGACCAACGCCCTGGTCACCGAGGTCCTCGCCGACACCGGCCATTCGGCCTTCGCCGAACGCGAGGTCCTCGCCGCCATCGAACGCGACCGCACCGTCCGCGACCGTCTCGCCCTGTGGGGCAGGCGCCTCCTGGGTGAGGCGCTTACCCAGGCGCAATACGTGGTCGCCGAACGTGACGGACTCGCCGAACTGCTCATCGGCGGCACCGGCGACCTCGCGGGCATCGCCGCCCTGTTCCGCCGTCTGCAGCAACAGCACGGCAAACGCATGACGAAACTCGGCCTCGGCTGATTACGCGTGTGGTGAACGCGGCCGCCCCTGGGCGCTCGCGCCCGCCGCGCTCGGCTAGCCTTCGAGGGGAAACATTGTCTCGAAGTTCCGGAGGTCGGCGTGGAGGTCAAGATCGGTGTCGCGGACACCGCGCGGGAGCTCGTGCTGAACAGCACCCTGACTCCTGACGAGGTCGAGGCTCTGGTCGCCGACGCCTTCAAGGATCAACAGGGTCAACTCGTCCTCACCGACGACAAGGGCCGACGCTTCGTGGTGCCCGTCACGCGCGTCGCCTATGTGGAGATCGCCAGTGTGGACAACCGCAGGGTCGGTTTCGCCCCGTAAGGCCAGTAGACGCGAGAAGGGCCACCATGCCATTTGGTGGCCCTTTTTTGTTGCGCACAAGCACCGCCCAATGCGGCCAACTCCCAGATCGCAAGGGAAGCTGCGACCAACCGACAACCGGGCTCCCCTAGGACCCTCCTGCTCCCTCATCCCTGCTATCCCTAGCTGTAGGTTGTCGCCGGGTTGGTGACTATTTCTATTGTTGCCTGTTGGTCACCGTGTTTGGATTGTCGCCGGTTTGGCCTTTGTGTCTCGGTTGTTGCCTGGTCGGCCGCTGTTTACAGGTCTCTGACGTTGTCCAAAGTTGTTTGGACGATGAATGGTGGGGTGCTCGTGCCCATGATTCGGTAGCGGTCCCAGGGGTCTGGGTCGGACAGTTCCCCGTTGGCCTGTGCTCCTGGCGTTCGCAACACGGCCTTTGTCTTGCGGCCGGCGATAATCGCCGACAATTCGGGGTCGGCGGCGACTCGTCCGTACCAGCGGTAGTGGCCGTCGATTGGTTCGAAGTGGCCTCGTAGTTCGACGGTGACCGTGAACTCGTGTTCGCCGACGAGGAGTGTCGCCTGGCCCTGGTATCCGTCGTCTTCGGCGTGATCGGTCATGGTCGCTCCTAGCCTGCTTCCACGTCTGAACCGCCGGTGGTGAGCCGCACCAATCGGTTCATGTCGAGGGGTTTGTGGGGGTCGATCGTCACGCCGTGGGTGCGCATCGTGCCGTCGATGGCCGCCCAGATCGTCGAGGTCAGGTACTCGACCACCGCGTCGCGGCTCATCGTGCGGCGTTCCAGCCACCATTCGCCCACGTTCTGGACCATGCCGACGATGCCGTGGCCCCAGACCTCGGCGCCGCCGGAATCGATGCGGTAGGCCCGCATGTAGTCGCCCAGGAGGGACGAGAGGGCGTTGGCGATGACCTCTTTGTCCTCGGCGACGATGTCCGCGTCGATCTTGCGGTCGGCGAAGGTGCTGCGGACCAGCAGGCGGTACAGGTTCGGGTACTCCTCGATGATCGAGAAGAACGCGTCGAGGCTCTTGCGGATGCGGGGAAGCGGCGCTTCCTCGCGGTTCATCGCCGGGATGAGGCGCTCGAACAGGATTTCGGTGCCCCGGTGCCCGAGGGCGACGAACAGGTCGGCCTTGTCGGTGAAGTGGCGGTAGAGCACCGGTTTGGTGACGCCCGCTTCGGCGGCGACGTCGTCCATGCCCAGGTCGGGGCCGTGGGTCGCGAGCGCCCGCAGCGCCGCTTCGACGAACTCTTCGCGCCGCGCGGCGCGGTGGGACTTCCATCGGTCGCGTCGGGCGTCGCCGGAGTCCGCTGTTGTGTGTCGCTTGACACGATCCGCCATGCGATTCATGCTACCAGAAGTAACTGTTACCTGAAGTTACGCATAGCGAAGGATCGCCTGGGGAGGGACTCGACGATGAGCCGCGCGTTGCGAGTGGCCAAAATAGCTGATCGGGAGAAGACAGCGGGCCATTTGCCGGAGTCCTCCGTGAACGTGTTCGAGCGAGCGGCGGCCTCCGGCGCGCTGTGGCCGAGATGAGCACCTTCGCCACCTCCGACGGCGTACGTCTGCACGTTGTCGAAGAGGGGCCGAACAGTCCGGTGACGGTGGTCCTGCTGCACGGCTGGACCATGGATCACACGTCGTGGGACGAGGTTGTGGCCGCACTGCCGAGCGTGCGGGTGGTGCGGGTCGACTTCCGTGGCCATGGTGAGTCGTCGCCCGCGCCCGCGGGCACCGCGACGATCGACCAACTCGCCGATGACGTAGCCGAGCTGATCGTCCATCGGGTGCCGGACGGCGCGGTCGTGCTCTGTGGTCACTCACTCGGCGGCATGACGATGATGGCGCTGGCCGAGCGGCATCCTCAGTTGGTCGCCGACCGGGTCGTAGGCGCGGCTTTCGTCGCCACAACCTCCGGTGGGCTATCCAGGCTGACCTTCGGTCTGCCGCGCTGGGTAGCCGCGCCGGTGCTCTACATCGAGAAGCTGGTGAACAAGCGGCTGGCCAAGGTTCGCCGACCGGTGCTTCTGGGCGGGCTCAACGGCGTCGCCCGGCCAGGTGTCCGCTGGTTGGTGTTCGGCCGGTCGCCGGTCCGCGCGCACATCGCGCTCACCGCCGCTCAGGTCGGCCGCTGCAACCCGGCGAACATGGTGGCGTTCCGTAACGCGCTCAACGAGCATGAACGCGTCCACGCGCTGTCGGCCTACCGGTCGGCCCGCAACGTCGTCATGGCAGGCGGCCGCGACCGCCTCTGCTCGGTCGCCGACGCGCGCGTGATCGCAGATGAGCTGCCGCACGCCGAGCTGTACCTCTATCCCGGCGCGGGCCACATGCTCAACTACGAGTGTGCCCCCGAGGTCGCCGCCCGCATCGCCCGCCTGGCCGCCGAGCGGGTCAGTGATGGCCGCAGTGACGGTGGGGGACCAGCGGCTGATCCGCAGCCGTCAGCAGCCGCTCGCGGATGAGGTAGTCCGGGAGTTCGTGGCGGTGACCCTGCGGTTCGCCCCAGATCTCGGTGACGACGTCGTTCAGCGCACGCTCCAACGCGGTGAACGACGGCAGTCCCATGCAGCGCCGGGTCTGCATCCGGTCCAGTGGTGCGGGCGAGTCGATCCCCGGGGTGAAGTATTCGCGGTAGTACGCGGCCAACACGGCCCGGTGGCGCGGCTTGCGGCTGAACAGCACCAATACCCGGATCGCGGCCCCGGACAGCCCGAACGTCGTCTCCGGGCCACTGTCGACCATCTCCGGCCTGCGCGGCGAATCGCTCACGATCAGCCGCACGCGGTAGCGCGAATCCCAGACGTGCACCTCGGATTCGCCGTCGGGCAGCGGGAACGCGCACCGCTCGCCCACGGTGAACCGCCTGCTCTCCGCCGCGACGTAGACCGCGAGCGGCGCCTGCTTGTCATGGCCGTTGACCAGCCACCACCGCTCGTCCATGTGACACAGGTACGGCGCGTTGGGCGCGCGGGAGACGCGGTCGTCGTCGCCACCGCTGAGGAAGTCGCGGTCCAGGGAGAGCTGCTCCTCCGGTGACAGCGGACGCAGATCCGGCAGTGCGTGGTAGTCGACGATCAGCCGAGCCAACGCGGCACCCGTCCGCCGCGAACGCACACGTCCTAACCCCCGAGCACGTCGGCGATGACGACCGTGACGTTGTCGCGGGCACCCGCCTCGCACGCCGACCGGACCAACGTTTCCGCGCACTGGGTCGCGTCGGCGGTACGCAGCCGGTCCAGCCACGTCGACAGGTCCGCGCCGAGCGCGTCGGTAAGGCCGTCGCTGGAGAGCAGGTACCGGTCGCCCGCCACGGCGGGGCGTTCCCACACGTCGGGCCGGATCGACGACTCCATGCCGACGGCCCGAACCAGGGCGGCCCGGTTGGGGTGCCGGGCACCTTCCTCTTCGGTGAGGTGGCCCGCGGAGACCAGTTCGGCGGCCAGGGTGTGCGCGGAGGTCAGCACCTGGATCCGGTCGTTCTGCACGATCGTGATGCTGTCGCCGACATGGGCGCCGCGCACGAACCAGCCACCCTCGCGCGCCACCAGCGCGGCGACGATCAAGGTGGTGGCCATGCCCTCGGTGTCGGGGTGGGCCTCGGCGTGCGCCCGGACGGCGGCGTTCGCCCGCCCCACGGCGTCCGCGAGGTCTGTGTCGGGACCGGCCGCCGCCACTGTGTCGACGGCGAGGCGGGACGCCACATCCCCGGCGGGCGCACCGCCAACCCCGTCGGCCACCGTGATCAGCCGTTGGTCGGCGTACCAGGAATCCTGGTTCGTGTCACGTCCGCCGAGGGCGCTCACGCCCGCGACCGAAAGCACCATCTGCATGGATCAATAGTGCCCTTCCGGCGGCCGGGGCGGGCAGGGGGAGCGCTCTCCCCCGTTTTCGTCAGTCGTGCGGGTGAAGCGGGAAGCCGCCACCGATACCGCGCCAGGCCAGGTTGGAGATCAACGCGATCGACTCGTCCTTGGGCACCGCCCGGTTGTCGGCCAGCCACGCCCGGGCCGCGACCTGGCTCAATCCGACCAGTCCGACCGCGAGCAGGCGCGCGCGGTGTTCGTCGAGGCCCGCGTCCGCGGTGATGGTCGCGGTGATGGCGTCGACGCTGGCGCTGGTCGCGCGCTCGATCGCGTCCTGCACCAGCGGCTCGCCGCGCAGGTCGGATTCGAAGACCAGCCGGAACGCCTGGTTCTCGCCGTCGACGAAGTCGAAGTACGCGGCGACGGTGTTGCGGACCCGCGTCTTGTTGTCGGTGGTGGTCTCCATCGCGTCGGTGACGCGGCGGACCAACTCGTCGACGTGCTTCTCCAGCAGGGCCATGTACAGCTCGAGTTTGCCGGGGAAGTGCTGGTAGAGCACCGGCTTGCTGACCCCGGCCCGTTCGGCGATCTCGTCCATCCCCGCCGCGTGGTAGCCGTTGGCCGCGAACACGTCCTGCGCGGCGGCGAGCAGTTGCGCCCGTCGTGCGGTGCGCGGCAGTCTGGCCCCCCGGCCAACGCCGTTCTGTGGAACAGCCTCGGACGGAATCGTTTCGGACACTGGATCTCCCCCCTCGCTTGCGCGTCGTCCGGGTCGGTGTCGCCGACCTGGACGGGTATTCGAGCCTACTTCCCGGTAAAACCCCTTCGAGGCCACTGTCCCACCGGAACGGCTCGACGTGAAGTATCGCGTGTGACCCGCGTCTCATCGCAGCGAGGTTGGTTGACGCGAGGCAGAATTAGGGGGTGAACCTCGCTGAGCCGCCGGTGACCTCGCGGAGCCGCACGTCGCCTTCCCGGATAGCGCTGACTCGGGTACCGCTGTCGGACGCCGAGCTGCCACCACTCAACCAGTCCATCCCGGCCTGGCCGGGGGAGGAGATGGCCTCGGGCGGAATCAGTCTGCACGTGCGCCGCACCCCCGGTGTCGGCGATGAGACCGCCGTCTACGTGCACGGACTCGGTGGTTCGGCGATGAACTGGACCGACTTGGCGGGACAGCTCTCCGGGCACGCCCCGGGTATCGCGGTCGACCTGCCCGGCTTCGGGCGTTCCGTCCCGCCCCCGGACTACGACTACACCCTCGAAACCCACGCCGACACCCTCGCGAGGTTCATCACCGGCCTCGACCTGGGGCCGGTCCACGTGCTGAGCAACTCGATGGGCGGCGCGATCTCGCTGCTGTTCGCCGCGCGGCACCCCGAACTGCTCAAGACCCTCACCCTGATCTCGCCCGCCGTGCCCGATCTGCGGCCCAGCGTCAGGAGGCTCTCCGACCCGAGGATGGCCCTGGCCTACCTGCCGTTCGTGGGCAAGCCCGCGCGCGAGCAGTTGGCCAGGCTGACCCCGAACGAGCGGGCCACGCAGTTGATCAACCTGTGCTTCGCCGACCCCGGCTCGGTATCCGCCGAGCGGATCGAGGAAGCGGCGAACGAGTTCGCCGAACGGGCCGAACTGGAATGGGCGAACCCGGCGCTGGCCCGCAGCACGGTCGGCCTGATTCGCGCCTGGCTCGTCCCGAGGTCGCGCTCGCTGTGGACGGTCGCGCCGAAGGTCACCACACCGACCCTGGTGGTGTGGGGCACCGAGGACCGGCTTGTCACCGTCCGCAAGGCGCCGCGGATCGCGAGCCTGCTGCCGAACGCCCGGCTGCTCGTGCTGCCCCGGGTCGGGCACGTCGCCCAGATGGAACGTCCGGTCACCGTGGCCCGGGCGGTGCTGGGACTGTGGGAAGCGGCGGCGGAGGGGCGCTGGTGAGCAGCGGTCCCGCGCTCGCGCGCGGTCATATGGCACCCTGGTGGCCGTGAGCCCGATGACGCAAGGTGAGCGCGACGCGCCCTCCGCGTCGTCACCCTCCGCATCGGCGGACGGCGATCGCTACCGCCGAGGTGCCCGTCGCACGACCGCCGAACCGCTGGAGGCTTCGTGGCGGCCGAAGCCCGGCGAGAGCACCGGCACCCGACCCAAGCACCGCAAGGGCATCGGCGGCATCCTGGTCAACTACGGCTGGCGGGTCTACGCCCTGCCCTTGCTTCTCGCGATCACGGTGCTCGTGCTCGCGCGAACCGCGGGCGACCCGGCACCGGGGAACACCGCCGCCACGTCGGGGGAACCCGACGCGATCAGCTCCGCGGAGAGCGCGCCGCAGACGCCCGAGGTCACCGAACGTCCTCCGGGCCCGGTCGACATCAACGTCCCATCGGCTGAACTGCCCGCGGGCGGAGAGTTCCCGCAGGCGGCTGCGGGCACCTGGCACGGTGTGCCGGGTGAGGGCCCCAAGGTGGGGGCGGGCGTGAAGTTCTTCACCTACACCGTGGAAATCGAGGACGGCATCGATCCGGCCCTCTTCGGCGGTGACGACTCCTTCGCCAAGTTGATCGATCAGACCCTCGCCGACAGCAGGGGCTGGCCGAGCCTGGGCCAGATCTCCGTGCAGCGGGTCGCGCCCGACTTCAAGGACCCCAGTTTCCGGGTCAGCCTCACGACACCGGACACCACGCACAAGATCTGCGGTTACTCGATCAAGTACGAGTCGTCCTGCTACCGCGCCGACGTCGACAAGCGCGTGGTGATCAACCTGGCCAGGTGGATGCGCGGCGCGGTCGCCTTCAACGGCGACATGCTGGGCTACCGCCAGTACGCGATCAACCACGAGATCGGCCACGCGTTCCGCAACTCCCACGTCGGCTGCTCCACCGAGGGCGCGCTGGCGCCGGTGATGATGCAGCAGAGCTTCGGCGTGGCCAACAACTACGTCGCCCAGCTCAACCGGGCCGTCGGCAACAGCGACGCGGTGAAGCAGGACGGTCTCACCTGCAAGCCGAACGCGTGGCCCAACCCGCAGGGCGCCCCCGCCGGATGAGTTCCCCGTCCCGGATGGTGGGAGCCCGGGAAGGACGAGTGGGACGCCGGTGTTGAACCGGAGACAATCGCGGACGTATTCCGTGTTCGAGGAGGAGCCGATGCCAGGCACGTTGCCGCCGCTCGTTGAGCCTGCCCAGGAGCTGACCAAGGACGAGGTGGCCCGCTACAGCCGTCACCTGATCATTCCGGACGTCGGCATGGACGGGCAGAAGCGCCTGAAGAACGCGAAGGTGCTCGTCGTGGGCGCGGGTGGCCTCGGCAGCCCCGCCCTGCTCTACCTCGCCGCCGCCGGAGTCGGCACGCTCGGCGTCGTCGACTTCGACATCGTCGACGAGTCGAACCTCCAGCGCCAGGTGATCCACGGCGTCTCCGACGTCGGCAAACCCAAGGCGCTCTCGGCCAAGGAGTCGATCGCCGAGATCAACCCGCTGGTCACGGTGAACCTGCACCAGGAACACCTGAACTCGACCAACGCGCTCGACATCTTCACCGACTACGACCTGATCCTCGACGGCACGGACAACTTCGCCACCAGATACCTGGTGAACGACGCCGCCGTGCTGCTGGGCAAGCCGTACGTGTGGGGGTCGATCTTCCGGTTCGAGGGCCAGGTCAGCGTCTTCTGGGACGACGCGCCCAACGGCAAGGGGCTCAACTACCGCGACCTCTACCCCGAGCCCCCGCCGCCGGGGATGGTCCCGTCCTGCGCCGAGGGCGGCGTGCTCGGTGTGCTGTGCGCGTCGATCGGCTCGATCATGGTCACCGAGGCGATCAAGCTGATCACCGGCATCGGGGACCCGCTGCTGGGCCGCCTGATGGTCTACGACGCGCTCGACATGACCTACCGCACGATCAAGATCCGCAAGGACCCGGAGACCAAGCCGATCGAGGGCCTCATCGACTACGACGCCTTCTGCGGCATCGTCTCCGACGACGCCCAGAGCGCGGCGATCGGCAACACCATCACGCCCAGGGAACTCAAGGAGAAGTTCGACCGGGGCGACACCTTCGCCCTGATCGACGTCCGCGAGCCGCACGAGTACGAGATCGTGCGGATCGAGGGCTCCACCCTGGTCCCCAAAGACCGGATCATCTCCGGTGAGGCGTTGTCCACCTTGCCGCAGGACCGCCCGATCGTCCTGCACTGCAAGTCGGGCGCTCGTTCGGCGGAGGCTCTGGCCGCGTTGCACAAGGCCGGTTTCTCCGACGCCGTGCACGTGGGTGGTGGTGTCCTGGGGTGGGCCAAGGACGTCGACCCGAGCTTGCCGACGTACTGATACTCCCGAGACTCCGGGGGAGGGCGCCGTGTGGTGGCCCTCCCCCGGAGTCTTCGTCGAAGGCGGAGCCGCCCGGCTTCTGAACCGGTCGGGTTCCGTGTCGTGCGGGGCCGTCAGGGGGAATGTCCGGGTAGCGTCCCCGACCGTGAGCATTCCGCCTCCTCAGCACGTCCGGGCCGCGTTCGGTGCGAAGTCGGCTGAACCTGAGCTGGTGGGGCGGGGGCCGGTCTGGCGGTGTGACGATGTCGCGCTGCGGCAGGCAGGCAGTCCGGCCGAGGCGTCCTGGGTGGCGCAGACCCTCGGTGATCTGGATGTGCCGGATCTGCGGATCGCGCGGCCGGTGCGCTCCAGCGACGGGCGTTACGTCGTCGGCGGCTGGGTGGGGTTCCGGTTCGTGTCGGGGCGGGCCGAGCCGAGGTACGACGAGGTCGTGTCGGCGTCGCTGCGGCTGCACAAGGCCACGGTCGCCGTGCCGAGGCCGCGGTTTCTCGGAGCTCGCGCCGACGTGTTCGCCATGGCGGACCGGGCGGCCTGGCAGGAGCAGACGGCTCCGCTGACGGCCGCGCTGGGTGGTCGCCTGTTCGACTTGCTGGCCGAGTCGCGCCGGGAGATCTCGTTGCGCCCGCAGGTGGTGCACGGTGATTTGTTCGGCAACGTCCTGTTCGACGGGGACGCGGCGCCCGGGATCACGGATTTCACCGCGTTCTACCGGCCTGCCGAGTGGGCGGCCGGGGTCGTTGTCGTCGACGCGTTGGCGTGGGGTGGGGCGGACGAGGGGATCGTCAAGCGGTGGGCGCACTTGCCGGAGTGGCCGCAGGCGCTGTTGCGCGCCTTGCTCTTCCGCTTGGCCGTGCACGCCCTGCATCCCAAGTCGGCGCAGTCCTCGCTGCGGGGTCTTGAGCGGGCCGCACAGCACATCACCCCCCTTCTGTGACGTCGAACGCACCCCCGATTCCGTGGAGCCACCCGTCCGTGTGATCATCTTCGGTGCGCTCCGCATCCGGTTTGTGGTGAATGTCGGACGTCGGGGCGTTTCGCCGCCGGGGGTAACCGCCGGACCTCGCCGCGACCGAGAACGCGACGCGCGGGCACGTTCGCACTGATGAGACGAGCGTGCGTGCCGTTGACGCCGTGTGCCTGATCTCGCCTCAAGGTCCGGTCAACCGAGAGGGAGCACCATGACCCGGGTGGCCACCGAGGGGATCGACACGCACTGCCCGTACTGCGCGCTGCAATGCGGGATGCGGCTGACCGGGAGCCGCGTCGAGCCCCGCGAGTTCCCCACCAACCGGGGCGGGCTGTGCCAGAAGGGCTGGACGGCGGGCTCGTTGCTCGCAGGCGCTCACCGGCTGACCACGCCCCTGATCCGCGTCGACGGCGAACTTCGGCCCGCGTCCTGGGATGACGCGCTCGACCTGGTCGCCACGACCCTGGCCACGCTGCGCGCCGAACAGGGCGCCGACTCGGTCGCGGTCTTCGGCGGCGGCGGCCTGACCAACGAGAAGTCCTACCTGCTGGGCAAGTTCGCGCGCGTCGCCCTCGGCACCTCCCAGATCGACTACAACGGCCGGTTCTGCATGTCGTCCGCGGCCGCGGCCGGAATACGCGCGTTCGGCCTCGACCGAGGCATGCCGTTCCCGGTCGAAGACCTCGACAGCGCGGACGCCGTGCTCCTGGTCGGGGCCAACCCCGCGGAGACGATGCCGCCGTTCATGCAGCACATCGCAGGGGTCAGTGGCCTCATCGTGGTGGACCCACGCCGCTCGGCCACCGCCGAGCAGGCCGCGCTGCACCTCCAACCGCGTCCCGGCACGGATCTCGCGCTGGCACTGGGAATCCTGCACGCGATCGTCGCCGACGGTCACCTGCGTCACGACTACGTCGCCGAGCGCACCACGGGATTCGACGCGGCCTGGCGGATAGCCGCGGCGTGGTGGCCCGAACGCGTCGAGCGGGTCACCGGCGTCGCGGCGGCCGACCAGCGACGAACCGCGGCCATACTCGCCCAGGCGCGCAGCGCCTACATCCTCACCGCGCGCGGAACCGAGCAACACGCCAGAGGCACCGACATGGTCGGTGCGTGGATCAACATCGCGATGGCGCTGGGCCTGCCCGGCCGAGAAGGCTCGGGTTACGGCTGCCTGACCGGCCAGGGCAACGGCCAGGGCGGCCGAGAGCACGGCCAGAAGGCCGACCAGTTGCCCGGCTACCGCAAGATCACCGACCCGGCCGCGCGCGCGTACGTCGCCGAGGTGTGGGGTGTGTCGCCGGAATCGCTGCCTGGACCCGGTCGATCGGCGTACGAGCTGATCGACGCGCTCGGCACGGACACCGGCCCGAAGGCGATGCTCGTATTCGGCAGCAACATCGTGGTGTCCGCGCCCCGCGCGGCCAGGGTCGTCGACCGACTGTCCTCTTTGGACTTCCTTGTGGTGTCGGACTTCGTCCTGTCGGAGACCGCCGCCCTCGCCGACGTGGTCTTCCCGGTCACCCAGTGGGCCGAGGAGGACGGCACCATGACCAACCTCGAAGGCCGGGTACTGCTGCGCAATCGGGCGATGAGCCCGCCCGAGGGCGTGCGCAGCGACCTTGATGTCATGCACGGTCTGGCGTTGCGCCTGGGCCAGCCCGCCGACCGGTTCCCCCGGGACGCCGAGACCGTGTTCACCGAACTGCGCCGGGCCGCCCG
>JALZNB010000254.1 GCA_030857905.1 Actinomycetota bacterium | reverse complement strand
CTGCGGTAGCGCGGACTCTGCGACAGCCACTTCTGGTTGAAGTGCTCGGAGCGCAACGTCGGCAGCGTGCCGATCATGACCATGGTCGCGCCCGCGTCGTGCGCCCGCCCGCCCGCGATGGCCAGCGAGCGCCGTAGTTCGACCTCCAGCTCGGCGGACTGTTCACCGCGCAGCAGCCGTGGCGGCACGTTCAGTTCGAGGTTGTGCTGCCCCAATTCCGTGGTGTACCAGGGATCATCGATCTTCTCCAACACCGACGAGTTGATCATCGCGGGTTGCAGTGCCTCGTCGACCAGGTTCAGTTCGATCTCCAGACCCATCGTCGGCGGCGACTGCGCGAACCCCCCTTCGGCGAGCATCCGCTCCAACGCGTCCAAGCAGCGCTGCACCTTGCGGCGGTATCGCTGTCGGTCTTCCCGACTGAACGCGTCGGTCGATTCTTGTTGCCCCATGCCGCTCTCCGTCCGTCCGGCTCGGTATCCGGCACTTAGCGGGAAGCCAACGTTGGCATAGCGAGGACTGCCGGGCTAGCGGCCAAACTGGTGCCGTGAGTTATGTCGATGTCACGCTGAGCGACGCGCCTCATGCTCATCGGGGAGTACCCCGCGTGGGAGACTGCGCGGCGTGGCGCAGGTGATCGAGCTAACAGACCCGTCGGACCCCCGACTCGACGATTTCCGCGATCTCACGACCGCCGACCGTCGACCGGACCGCCCCGGTGGCCGCGGTCTGGTGATCGCCGAGGGCGTCGTCGTGGTCCAACGGCTGCTGGCCTCGCCGTACCCGGTCCGCGCGCTGCTCGGTGTCCGTCGCCGAATCGAGGCGCTCGGCGATGAGCTCGCCGGTGTCGACGCCCCCGCGTACGTGACCTCCCCCGAGGTCATGGCCGAGGCGGTGGGTTTCCACCTCAACCGGGGAGTGCTCGCCGCCGCCGATCGGGCGGCGCCGCCCGATCTCGTCGAACTGGCCGAACGGGCACGGACCCTCGTCGTTCTCGAAGGTGTCGGCGACCACGAGAACCTCGGCGCGATCTTCCGCAACGCCGCGGCCCTCGGAGTCGACGGCGTCCTGCTCGGCCCCGGCTGTAGTGATCCGCTCTACCGGCGCAGCGTCCGGGTATCGATGGGTCACGTTCTCGCCGTGCCCTTCGCGTCGATCGAGCCGTGGCCGGAGGGGATGAATTGGTTGCGGGACAAAGGTTTTCGCACCCTCGCGCTCACTCCGGCACCCTCAGCGGTACCGCTGTCCGACGCGGTGACACCCGGCGAACGAGTGGCACTGCTGCTCGGCTCGGAGGGTCCCGGCCTCACCGCCGCGACGATCGAGGCCGCCGACGCGGCCGTCCGCATCCCGATGTCGGGCGGGGTCGACTCGCTCAATGTCGCCACCGCGGGTGCCGTCGCCTTCTACGCTCTGAGCGTCGCCGCCGAAGGAGACTCAGGTGGAGCTACGAACCAGGGATGATCGTGCCGTCATAGTCGGGCGCTCGCGGGCCGGTGATACCACCGACCGCGAGGTCGACCCGAGCACCCTGCCGCTCGGCGCCGAACTCACCGCCGCCCTGCACGAGTGGGCCCGCGCGGTGCTCGCGATCAGCCGCCACGACTCCGGCGAGGTGAGCACGTCGGTCGTCGCGCACCGGGGCAGGCAACTCGCGGCCCGGATCGCGCACGCCATGGGGGCTCCCGTGCACTACGTCGACCCGTTCACCGGCGAGGTCAGCGTGGTGGAAGCACCCGCGCCGCCGGTCGATCGGCACCCGCCGACCGAGCCGACGCCGTGGGTCACCGGCGCGGCGGTCACGGTGATCACCTTCGTGGTGGTCCTGTTCGCGATCCTCACCTTGGCGACGACGTTGAACGACACCAGCGCCTTCCTCGCGCTGGGGGCGAAC
This sequence comes from Actinomycetota bacterium, assembly GCA_030857905.1. GTDB lineage: Bacteria > Actinomycetota > Actinomycetes > Mycobacteriales > Pseudonocardiaceae > Actinokineospora. Next base: position 10,062 of record JALZNB010000254.1, on the reverse strand, counting down.
GTCGTGGTGTCCGCGGGACTGCTCCCGTCGGTTTGGCTGGCCCGCGGTGTGGCCACGTGGCGATGGGTCGCATATGGAGTGTTCGCCGGGATCGTCGCGGGCTGGCTCGGCTTGCTGGTGATTCTGTTCGCCTGACTCGGATCACAACGAATTCGCTCGTCGCGACGACCCGCGATCACGCCCCCGACAGCTTCTCACCGCTGAGTCCCCGCCAACGAATTCCGCCATGCGCTGTACAGACCGGCGAACTGGCTGCCGCCCGCGATGAGGGTGTTCGGTGGACCGTCTTCGATGATGGCGCCCGCGTCCATCACCAGTACCCGGTCCGCGATGAGGACCGTGGACAGACGGTGGGCGATGATCAGTGCCGTCCGGTCCGCGAGCACCGATTCCAGTGCCGCCTGCACCGCCCGTTCGGTTGGCACGTCAAGGCTCGACGTGGCTTCGTCGAGTACGAGGACGGCCGGGTCGGCGAGGAAGGCGCGGGCGAAGGCGACCACCTGGCGTTGGCCCGCGGACAGTCTGCCGCCGCGCTTGCGGACGTCGGTGTCGTAGCCCTGCGGCAGGGCGGAGATGAACTCGTGGGCGCCGACGGCTTTCGCCGCCGCCTCGATCTCCGTGCGGGACGCGCCGGGACGGCCGAGTGCGATGTTGTCCGCGACCGAACCGGCGAACAGGAAGTTCTCCTGCGTCACCATGACCACCGATTGGCGCAATTCCTGATCGGCCACCGATCGCAGGTCGACGCCGTCGAGCCGGACGGTGCCGGACGACGGGTCGTAGAAGCGGGCGACGAGTTTGGCCAGAGTCGACTTCCCGGCCCCGGTGGCGCCGACCATCGCCACGGTCTCACCCGAGGGGATGGTCAGGTCGAATCGAGACAGCACAACGGGTCCGTCGTCGGCGTAGCGAAACTCCACACTGTCGAAGGTGATCTCGCGCCCGGAACGCCCCTCGCGTGGCGGCAGTGTTTCCGGTGTCGCGGGTTCGCGGACACCGGGTTCCTCTTCGAGCAGGCCGGAGATCTTCTCCAGGGCCGCGGTCGCCGAGGTGTAGGAGTTGGCGAACATCGCCACTTCGTCCAGAGGATCGTAGAAGCGGCGCAGGTAGAGGGTGAACGCGGTGAGCACGCCCAGTTCGAGCCCGCCGTTGACCACCCGCCACGCACCGATGGCGAGCACGACCGCCAACGACAGGTTGCCGACGAGCCGCACGGTCATCGTGAATCTGGCGACCAGGTTCAACGCCTGTCGGTTCGCATCGCGGAAACTGTCGTTCAACTCGCCCATGATGGCTTCGTTGCGGCTCTCGCGGCGGAAGGTCTGCACCGCGCGCATGCCGTTCATGGACTCGACGAACTGGACGATGATCTTGGCGATCGCGCCTCTGGTGTTGCGATAGGTCCGGCCCGAGTTCCGGTAGAACCATCGTGTCACCAACACGAGCGGGATGAAGCCCGTCAGGACGAGCAACGCCATCGGGGCGTCGAGGACGAGCAGTAGGGTCGCGATGCCGACCACGGACAGGATCGCCGTCAGCAGCCCGTCGAGGCCCATCTCCAGCAGGTCGTCAAGCGAGTCCACATCGCTGGTGAGCCGGGAGATCACCTTGCCGGAGGTGTACTTCTCGTGGAACGACAGGGAAAGCCGCTGCACGTGGGTGAAGATCCGCTGCCGCAGGTCGAGCAGCAGGTCCTGGCCGATTCGGCCGGACAGTCGCACGAAGACGTAGCGAAGTCCGGCCGAGGCGAGACTGGTCAGGACGTACGCGGCGACGCACCAGGCGAGCGCGGTGGTGTCGCCCGCGAGCGCGTTCGGGATCGCGGTGTCGATGGCGGCGGCGATGATCAGCGGCCCGGCCAGGGTCGCGGCGTTCTCGAAGATCACCAACACCAGTGCGAGGATGGCCGCGCCGAGGTGTGGGCGCAGTAGCGATCGCAGGAGCTTGCGCGAGCGGGCTTGCAGCTTCAGGCTCGCCGCGTGGCTCACCTCGTCGGTGTCCTCCAGCGCAACCCCGCGCCACGCTTCCTCTTCCTCGGGGCGCTCCACCCGGTCTTCGTCGACGGTGCTCATGATCCGACACCTTCTGTGTCCAGTGTGGACAGTAGTGAGCGATAGTCCGCATTGGTGGCCAACAGGTCCGCGTGGACGCCGACGGCGGTGATCCGACCGCCGTCGAGCATGGCCACTCGGTCGGCGAGTTGCACCGTGCTCGGTCGATGGGCGACCACCAGAGCTGTCACGCCGGTCAGCACACTGCGCAGCGCGTGCTCGACCTCGGCTTCGGTGTGCACGTCCAACGCGGACAGCGGATCGTCGAGGACGAGCACCTGCGGGCGGCCGATCACCGCGCGCGCCAAGGCGAGCCGTTGACGTTGACCACCGGACAGTGACATGCCCTGCTCGCCGATGCGGGTGTCGAGGCCCCACGGCAGCTTGTCGACGAACTCCTCCGCCTGCGCGATCCGCAGTGCGGTGCGCACATCCTCTTCGGTGACGTCCGGCATGCCGAGCGACACGTTCTCCCGCACGCTGGCGGAGAACAGCACCGGCTCCTCGAACGCCATCGCCACCACCGTGCGCAACTCGGCCAACGGTAGATCGCGCACGTCGACGCCGTCGATCGTCACGCTGCCCTCGGTCACCTCGGCCAGCCGGGGGACCAGCGCGGTGAGGGTGGTCTTGCCGGAGCCCGTCGGGCCGACCAACGCGATGGTCTCGCCGGGACGCACGTCGAGGTCGATCCCGCGCAGTACCTCCCCCTCGGCGTTGGGATGTCCGAAGTGGACGTTGTGGAACCGCAGCGCGCCGGTGCCGTTCTCCGGCAGCCGCTTGGGTTCGTCCGGATCGGTGATCGTGATCGGCGCGTCCCTGACCTCCCAGTACCGCTCGCTCGCGGTCGCCGCGTGGTTCGCCTCGGCCAGCAGCCAGCCGATCGAGTCGGTCGGCCAGCGCAGGTAGGTGGCCACGGTGATGCCCGCGACCAGCGTGCCGACAGTCATCGTCCCGTCGACGATCCCCATCGTGCCGAACAGCAACTGGGCACCGATGCCGAGTTCGGGAAGCACGATGATCGCGGCCCACAGGGCGGCGAAGACCTTGATCTTGTGCAACTCGGTGCCGCGCAACTCCCGCGTCTCACGGGCGAACCTGGCGGCCAGCGTCGGCCCGCGCCCGAATGCCTTGAGCACCCGGATGCCGAGCACCGACTCCTCGACCGTGGTCGCGAGGTCGCCCGTCTGGTCCTGCGACCTCCGAGACAACACCGAGTACTTCGACTCGTAGAGCGTCGAGATCAAGAGCAGTGGGGCCGTGCAGACGAGCGTGATCACGCCCAGCACGGGGGAGAGGATGAACAGCACCGTCAGACCGAGGATCAACGTGAGGGTGTTGACCACCAGGAAGATCGCCGCGAACGCGATGAACCGCCGCAGCGTCGACAGATCGGACACCGCGCGCGACAGCAACTGCCCCGACTGCCACCGATCGTGGAACGCGATCGGGAGTCGTTGCAGGTGATGGTAGAGATCGGCCCGCAGTTCGGCTTCGACCTGCGTACTCGGCCGCGAGATCAGCCGCCTGCGAATGAAGAACAGGACCGCCTCCATGGTGCCGAGCAGCGCGACGGCGAGGATCAACCAGGGCAGCGGGCCGAGGTCCTTGTCGGCGACCGGGCCGTCGAGGATCTGCTGGATCACCAGGGGGATGGTGAGACCGCAGATCATCGAGCCGAGCACGGCACTCGCCGAGCCCGCCATCCGGCCGCGGACCGGGCGGAGATAGGGGATGAGCCGCTTGAGCGAGGTGAACGTGGAAAGCCGGGTGCCGTCACTGTCGGCGTGACCCGCCTGATGGTCGTCCGGTGCCTGATTCGAGCCTCGGGAATCGCCGTCGTTTTCCGTGGTCTGGGCGCCTCCCTCCGTTGATTGGTCGCCGGGCTGATCGGGTGGTGTCTCGGTCATCTCGTCCCCCTGTCGCGGTGTCGACCGTAGCCACGATGGCCGGACCGGGCACCTGGTTTTCCGTCAACGCACCCTCATACCTCCAGGATGGTCGAGGTCAAGGGCATAGGACGCGGGACGCGCCGAGGTGCGGCATCATGGACGGCATGACTCGACCGACACCGGTGCGATTCCTCCGCACCGAGCCGAGCATGGCGTTTCCCGAAGGTCGGCTGCTCGCGCACCGCGACACCGGGCTGTACGTACTCGCCCCGGACGGGTGGACCGCCCTCGGCGGCCCCCGTCCCGCCGCGGCCGTGTGGCTGACGCGGGAGGCCGCCGAGGACTGGTGTGAACGCGAAGGGTGGGACCTGCATCTGCTGGACGCGGTTCCCGCGGATGACGGCTGAGTCCGCAGTCGGCTGAAACGGACTCGGTTGGGCCGAGTTCCCATCAACCGGTCCGCCGAAGACGAGCCTTCTCGCTCGGTTCAGATACCGTCCGCGTTCGATACGGAACGAAACAGCGAGTGGGGATCGGGAATGGCGAAGGTGGGCCGCTGTACCTCCAGCCATTCCGGCCGCATCGCCAGCCCGGTTTGTTGTTCCATCATGGCGAAGCAGGCAGGCCATGCGAGTTCGATGTCGATCTGTTCGCCGATGGACCAGGCGGGGCGGACCTCGCCCGGTTGCGATGGGTCGTTCGGTGCGAACGGATAGAGAGATTCGAAATGAGCGGTGATCTCCCCATCAAGCGCCTGCGTTGCGAGACCAAACGCGTTGACGTTCCAATAGACGCTGAAAAACCGACAGTGCTTGGCTGAGACGCGGCGCGCGATCTCGGGGTGACTGCCGGACCAACCGTTCTCCTCCATGATCACGATGTGGGAGCCGACCTCGAACGCCTGGAGATGATGGCGAAGCGATTCTGGTTCGCCAGGGCCCTGCAGGTCCGCCATCTGGAAGAAGGTGTAGTCACCCATCGGACTGTCGGGGCTTCCGCTTTGCCGACGATCGCCACCTCACCACCGCTGAAGATCCTGGTAACGGTGTCGACTACCTGCTGCACGCCGACTACGGCAACCGTGGCCACTACCGCGATGAGCACGACGCTGGTCTTGGTGTTTGCACCACGTCCCTTTCGACGCATTCGACCAGAACGATTCCTCCCCGCTCCAGAAGCCGGACCGCTATGGAATCTCGCTCCCTCGCGCTCACGAATGATCCCGCCGAGCCAGTGGCTCGACGGGATCATTCGACTGTCATGGTCAGCCTCGGTTGGACCGAGTTCCCAACAACACGTCTTCCCAGGACGGCACGATCGGTCGTGCTTTCTTGGCTTTCGGCCGGCGCGGTACTTCCTTGCGGGTGGGCTCGTCGATCAGGGCGTCCTGTTCGGGAGCTTCGCGCGGGTCTTCGTCCCTCGGGGGGTCGACAGCGGCCACCGGTTGTTCCTCGTCGGTCTCGGTCAAAGGGGGCTCCGGGGTCAGTTCGAAGTCCTCGACGTAGTCCTGCTCCGTGCGGGGCTCCGGTTCACGTCGTGGCTGTTGCTCGACGACCACCGGCGGCACCGGGGCCGCCACCGGCTGGACGGGCGGCAGAGTCACCGCCTGCCCGGAGGTTAATACCGGCTGGTCGAGGTTCAGCGCCGCCTGGGCCAGCCTGGTGACCGGCCGGACCGTCCGCAACGGGCGGTTCGGCTGCGGGTCGAGCAGGTCGTGGGCGTGCTCGTCCAGCGGCGCGACGGTGCCGCCGTGCGCGCCGGGGTGGAACGACCAGTGGGCGCGGTTCTGCGACCGGCCCGCCTGCCAGCTCAGCTGGACGATCCACTTGCCGTCCTCGCCGCGCCAGGAGTCCCAGTCGGCCATGGCGTAGTCCTGGCCGCGCAGCGTGAACGCGTGCAGGATGACCTCACCGAGGGTCTGGACGTCGGGGCCGTCCTCGCGGACCGGGTGGGCGCGCTGCGCCAACTGGGCCGTGCGGGACCGCTCCAGCAGGACGGGGTAGGCGAACCGCTCGACCTTGTGCGCGGGGATGCCCGCGCCCTCGGCGACCTGTTCGACGGACTCTCCCGCGCGGATGCGGGTCTGGATCTCACGAGGACGCATCTGGCTCTCCAGCTCGATCTCGATCTGGCCCAGTCGGGTGACGTCTCCTCGTCCGGCCGCACGCAGCCGTTCGTCGGCGGGGAGGGTGAAGCGCTCACCGCGTGTCGGGTCCTCACAGATGACGGTCTTGCCGTCATCGGAGAGTCCGACCACCCGCAGCGCGCGCATCGAGAACCTCCATCGACGTGAGCAGACTTCACTCGCCAGCGTCCCACGGTAGGTCGGCGAGTCGTCTTGACGAATGAGGCGCGCCGGGTGCTCCGTGACATCCTGTGGTCATCCTGCCGTATGTCGGGCACTCTGCGCATCCAGGTTACCGACGCGTCCACCCATTTGCCATCCGTTCAGAGCAGCCGTTCCACCACCCAGTCGATCGCGCTGGTGAGGATGGTCACATCGACTGGGTCGATTGCCGGGAAGGTCGCGATGCGGAGTTGGTTGCGTCCGAGCTTGCGATACGGCTCGACGTCGACGACGCCGTTGGCCCGGAGGACCTTGGCCACGGTGGCCGCGTCGACCGCGTCGACGAAGTCGACCGTGGTGACCACCTGTGACCGGTGGGCCGGGTTCGCCACGAAGGGAGCGGTGTACTCGGTCTTCTCCGCCCACGAGTAGACCCGGCTCGACGAGTCCTTCGTGCGGGCGACGGTCCAGTCGAGGCCGCCCTGGCCCAGCATCCAGTCGATCTGCTCGGCCAGCAGGAACAGGGTGGCCACGGCCGGGGTGTTGTAGGTCTGGTCCTTGACCGAGTTGTCGATCGCCGTGGTCAATGACAGGAACTCCGGCACCCAGCGGTCGGACGCGCCGATCTCGGCCGCCCGTTCCAGCGCGGCCGGGCTCATCAGCGACACCCACAGGCCGCCGTCGGCGGCGAACGACTTCTGCGGCCCGAAGTAGTAGACGTCGAAGTCCGTCGCGGTGACCGGCAGGCCACCGGCCCCGGACGTCGCGTCGATCGCCACCAGCGCGCCATCGGACCCGGCCGGGCGACACACCGGGACGGCCACGCCGGTCGATGTCTCGTTGTGCGCCCAGCCGACCAGGTCCGTGCCTTCGGCGTAGACGATCTCGGGCGCGTCGCCCGGCTCGGCGGTGACCACGACCGGGTCGGCCAGGAACGGCGCCCCCTTGGTCACCGCCGCGAACTTCGCCGAGAACTCGCCGTAGGTGAAGTGCTGCGACCGCTCGCGGACCAGGCCGAGCGCGGCGATGTCCCAGAACGCGGTCGCGCCGCCGTTGCCGAGTACGACCTCGTAGCCCTCGGGCAGGGCGAACAACTCGCGCAACCCCGAGCGCACCCGGCCGACCAGGGACTTGACCGGCTGCTGCCGGTGCGAGGTGCCCATCAGCGCCGCGCCCTCGGTGACCAGGGCGCTGAGCTGTTCGGTGCGGACCTTGGATGGTCCGCAACCGAATCGACCGTCGCTCGGTGTGAGATCCGCGGGCAGTCGCAGCGTGCGGGGATCGGCTGTCTGCGTCATCGGGGCGCCTTTCGAACAGGGTGTGTGGAGTGGACCCCGGCGTCGTTGACGGGCTGCTGACCGAGATCAGCGAATTACAGCGTCTTCCCAGTTTCCCATCTGTCAGCCTTCGCGGGTACGCCACCCCTGCTGGTCCACTCCACCGGGAATGGCGTCCTTGGTGCCGTAGGGCTCGCGGGTGAAGACGAACGTGGACAGGTCGAAGTGGCTTGGTGTGCCGTCGGCGTGCCGGTGCAGCACCAGGGTTTCCCCTGCGTAGTAGCCATCGATTCCGGTCCACGTGTCGGCGGCGACCGGCCGGAACCGGGACGCGCGGCCCCGGGTGCTGACCGGCGTGAGGTTCAGCCACCGGTCGGGCAGCAACTTGAGCAGGTACGGGGTCGGGCCCCAGTGCCACAGACCGGTCAGCGCGAGCAGGTCGGGGTCGGCCTCGGTGAGGGGCTCCCACTCCTGCGGCAGCGCGGGCTCGTACTCCTCGACCATGTTGATGAGGTCGATGGAAAGTCCGACGATGCCGACACCGGCCGTCGAGTTGGTCAGGATGAGCGCGCCGGTGCCGGTGCGGGCGTCGACCAGCACGTTGGCCAGGAAGCCCGGCATGGAGCCGCTGTGCCCGGACAGTCGACGGCCGCCGTGGCGCAGCGCCTCGAAGCCGAGGCCGTAGCCGTTGGTCCACATGTCGTTGTCGTCGACGTGGGCGGGGGCGCGCATCTCGGCGACGGTGTCCGGGTGCAGCACGCCGCCGGTGTCGCCGCCGATGAACCGAACCCAGCGGGCGAGGTCGTTGGCCGTCGACCAGATCTGACCCGCCGGGGCCATGGCGACCGCGTCCGGGGTCGGCTCGTTGAGCAGTACGTCGGCGAAGGGGTGCACGGCCCATCCGAGCGCGGCGGGCGCCTGTGGGCTCGGACTGGTGCGGGTCATCCCCAGCGGCGCCAGGATCTCGGCGTTGAGGGCGTCGAGCCAGGTCGTGCCGCGCAGCCGGGCGACAAGTTCGCCGAGCACGCCGTAGCCGACGTTCGAATAGTGGAAACGTGCGCCGGAACGGTGCCGCAGCGCGTTCTCCGACAGGCTCGCGCGCAGGGCCTCCCAGTCGTTTCCCTCGGCGCGCTCCCACCACTGGCCGGGGGACTCGGAGGTGAGGCCGCCGGTGTGGGAGAGCAGCTGGGCGATGGTGACCCCGCCGAACGACGTGCCGGGGAGGTGCTTGTCCAGTGGGTCGTTGAGGTCGAGCTTGCCCTCGTCGCGCAAGCGCATCACGAGGACGGCGACCATGGTCTTGGTGATCGAGCCGATTCGATACTGTGTATCCGCGGTCGGGATTCGCCCGTCGACCTTGCCCCGCGCACCGGTCCAGACGAGGTCCTCGCCCCGGACGACGGCGGCGACCAGCGACGGGGCCCGGCATTCGGCCTGCTCGGTCGCGATGCGGCGGAGCAGCGCGAACTCAGTGGTCTGCAACATGCGGGCATTGTGGGTCATAACCCGGGGCGATAAGCCACGCGCCTGAGAAGTGGCGATCACGATCGGCCGATCGGACGCGCCTGGTGTGCCGAAAGCGCGCCTGCCCATGCGATGACGAAGGCCCGCCCGGTCGATGTCCGACCGGACGGGCCCACTGTCCATTCAGGACTGTCGTGCTGCCCCGGAAATCGGGACGGCGCTCCTGGTTCGAGGAAGCTCTTCGGCTACGAGCTTCCCGGCGGTCTCGGTCAGGGGTGGTTGATCGTGTTCCAGCCCTCGACCTGGTCCGGGGTGCGCGGCGGGGGGCCGATGTACTTGGCCGCGGGGCGAATCAGTTTGTCGGCCCGCTTCTGTTCCATGATGTGCGCGCACCATCCCGCGGTGCGGGCGCAGGTGAACATGGCGGGCATCATGTGTGGTGGCACTTCGGCGAAGTCGAGGATCACCGCGGCCCAGAACTCGACGTTGGTCTCGATCGCCCGGTCGGGACGGCGTTCCCGGAGTTCGGCCAGCGCGGCCTGCTCCAGCGCGACGGCCACCTCGTAGCGTTCGGCGCCCAGTTCCTTGCAGGTGCGGCGAAGCACGCGTGCCCGGGGGTCCTCGGCCCGGTAGACCCGGTGGCCGAAACCCATCAGCCGGTCCTTGCGGTCGAGGATGTCGGTGACGACCTTGCGCGCGTCTCCGGTCCGCTCGACCTCGGCGATCATCGGCAGCACGCGGGCGGGCGCACCGCCGTGCAGTGGCCCGGACATCGCGCCGATGGCGCCGGAGAGTGACGCGGCGACGTCCGCGCCGGTGGACGCGATCACACGGGCGGTGAAGGTGGAGGCGTTCAGACCGTGTTCGGCGCCGGAAACCCAGTAGGCGTCGACGGCTTTGACGTGTGCCGGGTCGGGTTCGCCGCGCCAGCGGGTCATGAAGCGTTCGGTGATGGTGGAGCACTCGTCGATGCGGGCCTGCGAAACGGCGGGCTGGTGGATGCCGCGCGCCGACTGGGCCACATAGGACAACGCCATGACCGACGCCCGGGCGAGTTGTTCGCGGGCTTCGGTGTCGGTGATGTCCAGCAG
>JALZNB010000208.1 GCA_030857905.1 Actinomycetota bacterium | reverse complement strand
GTGCGCGACCTCGGCGTCAGGCACGTCCTGCACGCCTTGCGGGACCACGACCCGGCCTCCGTGTGGCTGCTCGGCACCGACGCCGACTCCCGCGTGCCGCCCGGCTGGGTCCGCGCGCACCTGCGGCACGCCAACACGGGGGCCGACGCGGTGACCGGTCTCGTCGGTCTGCTCCCTGGCGTCGACCTCACACCCGAACGGCTGCGGCGCTACCGGTCGCTGGTGGCCGCCGGAGTCCGGCCGCTCGACCACGATCACGTCCACGGCGCGAACTTCGGGGTCCGGGCGAACGCGTTTCTCGCCGTCGGCGGCTACCGGCCGCTGGACACCGGCGAGGACCGCGATCTGTGGTTCCGGCTACGCGACGCGGGATGGGCGATGCGCCAACCACGCGACATCCCGGTGTTCACCAGTTCCCGCATCGCGGGTCGGGCCAGAGGCGGCCTCGCCGACCTGCTCGCGGGCCTGCTCGTCGAGGACCGCTGAGGGTCAGCGACCCAGGGCGGCCCGTTCGATCCGCACCGGCGAGGCGGGCGCGCCGTCGAGCGGACCGTTCGGCCCGGGGGTGATCCCGGCGGCCACGATGCGATCGAGCACGTCCATGCCGCGCACGACCTTGCCGAGCACCGAGTAGTTCGGTGCGATGTTGGCGAACGAGTGCACGATGAAGAACTCGCTGCCGTTGGTGCCCGGCCCCTGGTTGCCCATGGCGATCGTGCCGCGCGGGTAGGTCTCGGTGCCGTTGACCTCGTCGGCGAACTTGTAGCCGGGGCCACCCTTCTCCACCTCGTACAGATCACCGCACTGCAACACGCCGAGCCGAGCCGAATTGGTCAGGCGGAAACATTCGGTGTGGTTGTAGAACCGTTGCAACACAAGGCTGACCATGTTGTGCACCGCGCACGGTGCCGCCCCCGCGCGGTTCAGCTCCACGGTGACCGGGCCGTAGTTCGTCCGAAGAGTGACGTTGACCTGCCCGACGGTCACCGCGAACGGCAGCGGTCGCCGCACCGGCCGGGCGGCTGGGTTCTCCGGTGTCGGCGTGAACTCACACCCCACGATCACCGGCCGCGGTGAGGCCGCCGCTGGTGCGGCGGTCACCAGGGCGGCGAGCAGGGCAATGACGGCGACAAACACCCAGCGCGGCTTCATGAAAGGCACGATAGCGCTCTTCGGCGACTTGGCGATGGCGCCGGATCGGGTGGTCATCGGGTTACCGCACCGACGGTGTTGCACCACGCTGGCGCGTCTCGCAGCCGTCCGGTCGGCCACCGCCGTCCTGGTCGCGGCATACGAACCCAGAGATATTTTGTGGGCTTGACGCTGGGAGTTTGGCGTGGTTGGAGCGTCGAGATGACCTGCCTGTGACCAATCGGCTACTGTCTGACGCGACACGAACCTGCTCACGCAGGGGCATCGTCCGAGCGCGCTCCTGCCTCGCGTGCTTGAGGTGGGTGACCGTGAGGGCGGTCGGCCGCCGAGCCGAACGCTCGCGTTCTCGCGAGCGCACCACGACCTGATCTTGTCTGGCTCGCCCGTGCGCCGAGCCGGTCAGCGAGACATCCCCACTGGCGTTGGAGGTTGCGTGACCGACCGAACTCCGCTCGAGTCCGTTGTCGGAATCAGTCCGTTCCACGAACCGGCTGCCCGGCTGGTCGCGGCCGTGGACGCCGCGGGCGGCTTCGGTGTTCTCGATCTTGGCCGCGGCGATCGCGATGTGCGCGACGAGCTGGAGTTGGCGGTCAGGTGGACCGCCGGGTCGTTCGGGGTCCGGATGGGGGCGGGCTGTGCGATTCGCCCGGCCGAGCTTCCCGAGCAGGTTGACCTCGTAGTGGTGGAGACGCCGTCGGACCTGGCGGTCGGGCGTCGGATGCTGGTCGAGGTGACGAGCCTGCGAGAGGCGCGGATCGCGGCCGCCGCCGGTGCCTACGGCGTCATCGCCCGCGGCCATGAGGCGGGCGGGCGGGTGGGGGAGCTGAGCTCGTTCGTTCTGCTGCAACAGCTCGTCGCCGAGCTGGACCTGCCGATCTGGGTGTGTGGCGGGATCGGCCCGCAGACCGCCGCGGCCGCGCTCGTCGGCGGCGCGGCAGGCGTCGTGCTCGACAGCCAACTGGCGTTGTTGCCCGAGGCCGACACGCACTCCGCTGTCGCGGCGGCGGTCGCGGCGATGGACGGTTCGGAGACGGTCATCCGCGACGGGTATCGCGTGTTGAACTCCCGCCTGCTCCCCACCCCGCAAGACCACGTCACCGACCTCGGCGCCCGGGACCCGCACACGCAGTGGGTGCCGGTCGGCCAGGACGGATTTCTCGCCGCCGAGTTCGCCGGTCGCCACACCGATGTCGCGGGTGTGGTCCGCGCGATCCGGTCCGCGATGGGCGACACGTGCGGTGCCGGGGTGGCGCGGACGCTGGCTCCGGGTTCGGTGTTGGCG
>JALZNB010000193.1 GCA_030857905.1 Actinomycetota bacterium | reverse complement strand
GGCCAACAGCGAGTAGACGTAGTAGCAGCGGCCGTCACGGCCGGGCGGCGGTGGCTGCACGCCCCGCTCGACCAGGGAGGCGAACCGCTCGGTGTAGTAGTCGGCGATCTGGGCGCGGCGCTCCAGGCGCTGCGCGAGGCCCGCGAGGCGGTGCAGTTGGAACTCGGCCATGATCTCGTCGAAGCGACTGTTGTAGCCGACGACGTGGTGCACGAAGCGCTGCCTGCCGTCTTGGCCGTGGTTGCGCAGCATCCGCACCCGCGCGCCGATCTCCTCGTCGTCGGTGACCACCGCGCCGCCCTCACCGATCGTGCCGAATGTCTTGACCTGCACGAACGAGAAGACACCGGCCTCACCCCAGCGACCGGCGGGCACGCCGTCGATGGAGCCGCCCTGGGCGACCGCCGAGTCCTCGATCAGCCGGACGGCGTGCCGGTCGGCCAGTTGGCGCATGGTGGGCATGTCGGCCATCACCGAGAACATGTGTGCCGGCATGATCGCCGCGGTCCGGGTGGTGATCGCCTGTTCCACCTCGTAGGGCTCGACGACCATCGTCCACGGGTGCACGTCGGCGAACACCGGAGTCGCGCCGAGGTTGATCACCGACGCGGCCAGCGGCGCACAGCCGAACGCGGGGACGACCACCTCGTCGCCGGGCCCGATGTCCATCGCCCGCAGGATCAGCATCAGCGCGGAGGTGCCGCTGCCGCAGGCGATCACGTCGGCGGCGCCGATGTTCTCGCGCAGTGCGCGCTCGAACCGGGCGGTCCGCTCGCCGAGGATGAACTTCTGGTCCTCGGCCATGCCGATCCGGCGCACGGTGTCGAGCAGGACGTCGCGCTCGGCGTCGAACAGGTCGGGCGGGAAGAACGGCAGGACGCTCACGAGCCGCCCCCGGTGTAGAAAAGGTTGATCAACTCGCACACCCGGTCGACCTGGTCGTCTGTCAGGTCGGCGTAGAGCGGCAGGGCTATCGCGTGCGCGCACGCCGCCTCGGCGTTCGGGAAATCGCCCATCCGGTACCCGAGGTCGGCGAAGCACGGTTGCAGGTGCAGCGGCACCGGGTAGTAGATCTCGGTGGTGACGCCGTGATCGGCGAGGTGGGCGGCCAGTTCATCGCGGTGGTCGACCTCGATGAGGTAGACGTAGAACACCGGATCGACCTGGACGTCACGGGAGACCACCGTGGGCAGTTTGCGCACGCCAGGACAGTCGGCGAGCCGTTCGGTGTAGGCGCGGGCGAGCGCGGCGCGGCGGGCGATGTCGGAATCGAGGCGGGTCAGCTTGGCGAGCAGGACCGCGGCCTGGAAGTCGTCCATCTTGCTGTTGAAGCCGGGCAGGACGGTCTCGCTGTTGATGCCGGGGAAGTGGTCGAGTGTGTGCCCGAACCGGCCGTGGTGGCGCAACGCGGCGGCGGTCTCGGCGACCCGGTCGTCGTTGGTGATCACCGCGCCCGCGTCGCCGATCGCGCCGAGAGTCTTGGTCGGGAAGAACGACAGCACGCCACCGGCACCGAGCAGGCCCGCGTGGGTGCCGTCCCAGCGCATCCCGATGGCCTCGGCGCTGTCCTCGACCACGGTCAGCGCGTAGCGGCTCGCCAGTGCGGCGATGCCGGTCATGTCGGTGAGCTGGCAGAACAGGTGCACCGGCATGACCATGCTGGTCCGGGGCGTCACGGCGGAGGCGGCGGCGGCCGGATCGAGGCAGTAGGTGTCCGGATCGATGTCGGCGAACGCCGGGCGGCCCCCGGCCAGCGAGACCGACGACGCTGACGCGACGAAGCTGAACGCCGGGACCACCACCTCGTCTCCGGTCCGTAGGCCCGCGGCGCGCATCAGCAGCACGAGCGCGTCGGTGCCCGAGTTGACCCCGACCACGTGCGCCGCGCCGAGATAGGAGGCCAGCACCGTCTCGAACTCCGCGACCAGGTGACCGTGCGAGTACTTGCCCCGATCGATGACGGTGCCGATGTTGGTCTCGATCATCGACCAGACCGAGTCGAACGTGGCCGCCTGGGAGAAGAAGGGCACCGCTGCGGGGATACCGGCGGCACCGGGTTCCGCGAGCGTCGCGGCGTGCTCCATGCCTGTCCTTTCGGGACCGAGTGCTGAGACTGCCTGAGTACTGGAACCGACTGTTCGACCGCCGAGCTCCCCAGCTCCGGTCACGACCCACCACTGTCCAAGGTAGGCCAGTGAGATCCGTTGAACCGCAACAGAACCGGAAGATCACACGGTCGAGTGGTGATCCAGTGCGATCCGTTGACACGGGCCATCCGGCGCCACCAGTGTTGAAGTCCGTCACCGGATCAGCCACGCAGGAGGCACCACACCGATGCTGGGCACGCTCGTCGTCGGACTTGGTCGAGCGGGTACGGGACTGCACCTGCCGGTGCTGCGCGGGCTTCGCCGTGCGATCTCGGGTCCGCCCACCCGTCCGCCCATGATCGTTTTCGATCCCTTTCGGACCGTCGAGGCCGGACCGGACACCGTGGTCGCCCAGTCCCTGACCGACGCGGCCAGGCTGACCGATCCCGCACGCACTGTCGTTCACCTGTGCACTCCACCCAACGCGCGTGTACGGCCGTTGATCGAACTGGCCGAGTTGGGGTTCCGCCTTGTGCTGGTGGAGAAACCGCTGGCCGCGGACGAGCCCGGGTTGGCCGCCATGCTGCGGGTCCAGGAGACTTACGGTCTCGATCTGCTGCCGGTGGCCCAGTGGCGGCGCAGCGAGCTGACCCGGCGAATTCAGGAAGTGCTGCGCGGGGGCCGCCTCGGCGCGTTGCGCTCGATCACCTTCGTACAGTCCAAACCCCGGTTCTCCAGGACTGTGGCGGGCGACGATCACCCGAGCGCGTTCGACATCGAGGCACCGCACTCCGTCGGGCTGGCGCTGGCGCTCGCCGGTCCCGCCCGGGTCACCGACGCGGGCTGCACGGACATGGTGCTCGGCGACGCGGTGTTTCCCGCGTTGGGCGGCGCGTGGTTGCGGCTGACCCACGCGGGCGGGGTACGCACCGAGATCCACACCGACCTCACCTCACCGCTGCGCGAGCGTCGGATCACGCTGAAGCTGGACAACGGCACGATGGTCGGGCACTTCGCGGTGAGCGACGCCGACGAGTACGCCCAACTGTGGGTGCGCGCCCCCGAGGGCGACCTGCACTCGGTGTTCCGGGACGATTCGCTCGCCGCGTTCCTGCGGCTCGCGTACCGGCATTTCGCGGGCGAGGAGCCGATGGTGGACGAGCCCGCGTCCGGGGCGTCGGTGGTGAGCCTGATCGGCGCCGCCAAGCGGCTGGCCGGACTGGCCATGCCGGTCGGGGCGGCCCGGTGACCTCGGTCCTCGCGGGCATCGGCGACGAAGCGGGCCGGTCGCTGGCCGAGCAGGTCGACGCACTGGCCGAACTGGGCTGGGAGGCGATCGAGCTGCGGACCGTCGACGGCGTCGCCATCGCCGACCTGGACGACCAGGCTTTCGACGATGTGGTCGGCACGCTCGACGGCGCGGACCTGCGGACGGTGTGCGTCGACTCGCGCATCGGCGACTGGTCGACCACGATCACCGGCGACTTCGGCCGCGACCTCCACGAACTGCGGGTGCTCTCCCGCCGCTGCGCCGCGCTGGGCACCCGGTTCGTCCGGATCATGTCCTACCCCAACGACAATCTGGACGAGGCCGAATGGGAGTACCGGGTGC
>JALZNB010000188.1 GCA_030857905.1 Actinomycetota bacterium | reverse complement strand
GCGCGGTGATGCGGCGGGCCAGCCGCGCGCGAACGCGACGGGTGGCCGATGGCTGGCGGCCCGCGGGCGTGGACGGCTCCGCGTCAACGCCTGCGGTGCCTGTCTCCACGTCGTGGGTCACCCATGCTCCCGGCAAGCTCGGCGGCCCGCGGACCACGGATGTGGCCCCCGGGTACCGAGGATAACTCCGCGACCAGGGATGAATGGTGCTCGGGGCGGTGAAACGACCCGCTCAGCCGCTGAACAACGACCGGACGTTACGTCCGGCGAGTCGCGCACGACCGTCCAGCGCGCGAATCTCGACGACCACGGTGATCGCCGTCACCTCGGCGCCCGCGCGCTCCACCAGCCCGCACGCCGCGGCCGCGGTGCCGCCGGTGGCGAGCACGTCGTCGACGATGGCGACTCGCGCACCGGGACGCAGGACGTCGGCGGGCAATTCCAGCGTGGCCGTGCCGTATTCGAGGTCGTAGGTGACCCGGTCGGCGACGGCGGGCAGCTTTCCGGGTTTGCGGACCGGGACCAGGCCGTAGCCGTGGACGGCGGCCATGGCCGCGCCGAACAGGAAGCCGCGGGCCTCGATGGCCACCAGGGTGTCCACATCGGCGGGCAGGCCGTCGACGAGGGCGTCGGTGACCGCGCGGAAGCCGTCGGCGTCGGCGAACAGCGGGCTCAGATCACGGAACAGGACGCCCGGCGCCGGGAAGTCGGGGACTTCCCGGACGAGCGCGAGCGCCCTGTCCAGTCGTGCGGCGGTCATCGGCGTCAGCGACGCTTCTTGCCGGTGGGTCGTGCGGACGCGCCTCGGTGAACGTCACTCGCCTTGGGGTTGCGCGCGGGCACCCCGGTCGCGGCGACCATCGCCCGCTCCTTGCGCAACTCGCCGTCGAGAGCGTCGTCGTCGGAGAGATCGATGTCCTCGTCCTGGTGAGCCGCGGCCTTCTTGGCGACATTCGCCCTGCGCAGCGCCACCCGCTGCGCCTGCTGCTTGAACTTCGGCTCGGTGAGCTTGAAGTCGACCAGCAGCGGGGTGGCGAGGAACAGCGAGGACATCATCGCGACGAACATGCCGGTCAACTGGACCAACGCGAGGTCGCGCAACGTGCCGACGCCGAGGAAGCCGACGCCGATCACGAGGAGGCCGATGACCGGCAACAGCGCGATGAGCGCGGTGTTGATCGAGCGCATCAGGGTCTGGTTCAGCGACAGGTTCGCCGCCTCGGCATACGTGCGCCGAGTCAACCCGAGGATGCCCCTGGTGTTCTCCTTGACCTTGTCGAACACCACCACCGTGTCGTAGAGCGAGAAACCGAGAATGGTCAACAGACCGATCACCGTCGCGGGCGTGACCTCGAAGCCGAGCAGCGAGTAGATGCCCGCGGTCACCACGATGTCGTGCAGGAGGGCGAGCAGTGCCGCGATCGCCATCCACTTCTCGAAGTACAGCGCGAGGAAGATCGTCACCAGGACCAGGAAGACACCGAGCGCGATCAGGGCCTGCCGCGAGATCTCCCCGCCCCAGGTTCCCGAGACGGCGCTGTCGCTGATCTGGCTCGCACCGGTTCCCCCGTCGGGCGAGCGCGGATTGAGCTGCTCGGCCAGCGCGGTCTTGGTCCGGCTGACCTCGTCGACGCTCAGCGACTCCGACTTGATCTGGATCGTGGAGTTCTCGCCGGTGCCGACCGTCTGCACCGAGGCCGGGTCCCGGCCGAGGGTCTGCTTGAAGACGTCCTCGACCTGGGTGGTGCTGATCTGCCCGGACTCACTGGTGGCCGGGAGCTGGATCTTGGTGCCGCCCTCGAAGTCGATCCCGAGGTTGAACCAGCGGATCGCGATGGAGGCGATGCACACCAGGACGAGCACACCGAAGATCAGGTACCAGCGCTTGCGCTTGCCGACGATGTCGAAAGCGCCCGTTCCGGTGTAGAGCCGGTCGAACACGCTGTGCTTGCGACCGTCCGACACCGACGAGTCGCCGGTGCTGGAGACGGTGCCCGTCGACACATCGCTACGGGAGTCGTCAGTGCTTGCCACGTCACACTTCCTTC
>JALZNB010000161.1 GCA_030857905.1 Actinomycetota bacterium | reverse complement strand
GTCGACAACTGCTCCCGGGTCAGGCCCGCGCATTTCAGCCGGAAGGTCTCCCGATGCCAGTCGAGAAAGCTGGTGAGCAACGTGTGCTCGTCTCCGACGAGCGAAAGGGCCGCTCGGGGGTCGTAGGCCATGGCCCGCGAGTAGTTCTCCTCGGGAATTTTCGTCATGTCTCAACTCTGCCGGACAGCACCGACAGAGTTGAGACATGACCGGCGAAGACCTCGTGTCCCTGTGCCCCACTCGCTAGGCTCGAACCGCGGGAAGCCCTGCGGTAGCCGATACGCAGACTGGACGGAGAGCCGGAGTGGAAAACCCAGATGGCGGTACGAGGACCTCGGCGACCGCGGGTGACGCGGTGAGCTGGAAAGTCGCCGTCGACCCCGAGACCTGCATGGCATCGGGCGTCTGCGTGGCCGCGAGACCAGACCTGTTCCGGCTGGACACGGAGTCGGCCGCGATGATCACGCCCAACGCCGAGCCGGATGAGGATCTGCTGGACCTCGCCGACACCTGCCCGGCCCTGGCGATCACAGTCGTCGACGCGGACGGCGTCGAAATCGGGCCACGCCCCTGACGTGCTGGTGTGCTCGGTTGGTTCATCCACCACCGAGCACACCATGAGTTCGGTGGGGTGATGGCTGCCAGCCATCGCTTATCAGATCCGTCGCGCCCCATCGGGCCAGATGATCGCCAGCGGCAGGTCACGCGCCCGTGCCGCGTCCACGACATCGGCGGTCCCGCCGTGTCCACCGGACGGACCGCCGTCCCATACCGCGATCACGGCATCCACCCTGCCGAGCACATATTCGCTGGCAGCCATATAAGCCTCACGACTGGACTCGGCAAACGACATCGTCCGAACTGTCGCCGCCTGACCGAACAGGTAGTCGAAGTCGACCGCGTTGTCGGGCCTGACCTTGCGGTCGCGGTAGTCGGCCGCAGGCAGCACCACCTCGACTGTGCCGCCCAAGTCGAGCACCACGCGAGCAAACACCTGGTCAGCGCCGCGCGCCAGACAGGTCACCCCGACCAAGACACCGTGCCCGATTAGTGCCGCGCGGATGCCCTCAGCCACCAGCGGCACGGTGTCGGGGGTGAGGTTGGAGTGCCCGGTGATGCCGATGCGCATAGTGACTTCCTCGATTGGGGCTGCGGTGGCGTGGTCTCGATCAGTTTCGCTTGGTCGATCGCTGGTGCTGGTGTTCATCACCCGATCTTCCGATCGAGACCGGGCGGTGACGATGAAGCACGCGTCCGTCATCGAACAAGCCGTCGCGAGTGAACATCCCTTCGGGGTTTAGGCGAGAGACGAGCCCGCGGGCGAGGTTCGGTTTCGTCGGCACACGACGGCCGCCACCGGAAAACGCGGTGACCGGTCGCCTGGTGCGCGGTGTTCAGGGGGACAGCACGAGGCAGGTGTCCTGCTTGTCGATGACGAGACCAGGAAGCTGGCTGGCCGGGGTGCCAGAGGGGTAGGCGTCGATGCGGGGCTGGTGGTCGCGGTCGCGGTCCCACAGTCTGATCTGCGCACTGAACCGGTCGGCGAGCTGCTGTCCGGTCGGGCCGTGGCCGATCGCACCGAGTTCGGAGCGCCTTCCGGGGCCGTCGAGGCGGCGGTGGGTGAGGTAGGCGAGGCTGGTGCCGTCGGCAATCGCCGGGGTGCGGATCGGGATCACCGGGGTGCACAGGCCGCTGGTGACCGCGTCCTTGGCGGCCGCGATGCGACACGTTCCGGGGTCGGTGGCGGTGAGGTTGAGCCACAGCCCGTCGAAGGGGTCCTGAGGGCCGACGGTGACGCTGGACCAGACGGTGGACCGGGGCTGGTCGAGGACGCCGCGCAGGGCGGCAGGGTCGATGCCCTGGTCGATGTCGTAGTAGAGGCTGACCAGTCCGCCGGAGTCAATGGTGGCGGTGTGTTCGCCTTCCTGGCCGATCATGGGCACAAACCCGCACAGGTCGGTGCGATCGGAGATGAGGCGGTCGCCGTCGCGGACGAACGCGACGCTGCGAGTCTGTCCGCGCCAGCGCAGCGGCACGACCAGGCGACCTCCGGGGGCGAGCTGGTCGCGCCACGCGCTCGGCAAGTCCCAGGCGCCGACGGTGACGATGATCCTGTCGTAGGGGCCGTTCTCGGCGGCGCCCAGCGCGCCGTCGCGGGTGATGACCTCGACGTGCTGGTTGTCGGTTGCGTCGAGGCCGCGGCGGGCCCCGCTGGTGACCTCGTCGTCGATGTCGATGGTGGTGACCCGCCCGCTGGGGCTGGCCAGGACGGCGAGGAGCGCGGCGTTGTAGCCGGTGCCCGCGCCGATCTCAAGGATGTTGTGGCCGGGGCGGACGTCGAGCTGGTCGAGCATCATCGCGACCACGGTGGGCACCGAGGCGCAGCTCAGCGCGGCGCCGTCGGCGGCACGTTTCGTGATGACCGCGATGTCGGCGTAGGCGTCGGTGACGCTCGCCTCGGG
>JALZNB010000155.1 GCA_030857905.1 Actinomycetota bacterium | reverse complement strand
GCCCAGCGCCGCCTACAACGTGCCGATGGCGCTGCGCCTGTCCGGCGCGGTGGACGCCGAGGCGCTCGGCGCCGCGTTCGCCGACGTGGTGGCACGGCACGAGGTGCTGCGGACCGTGTACGCGGCGGTCGGCGGCGAGCCGCACCAGGTAGTGCTCGCCGATGCCCGCCCCGAGTTGATCGTCGACACGCCGGCCGACCTCACGGCCGCGATCCAGGCCGCCGCGGGCCACGTGTTCGACCTTGCGACGGACCTCCCTGTGCGAGCGTGGCTGTTGTGCGCGGGGGACGACGAGCACGTTCTCGTCCTGCTGGTGCACCACATCGCGGGTGACGGCTGGTCACTCGCGCCGCTACTCGGTGACCTCGAGACCGCTTACGCCGCCCGGTGCGGCGGGACGGCGCCCGCCTGGTCGCCGCTACCCGTGCAGTACGCGGACTACACGCTGTGGCAACAGGACCTGCTCGGCACGTCGTCCGATGTGGACAGTGTGTTGGCGAAGCAGACCGCGTTCTGGCGTGACACGCTGAAAGGGTCGCCCGAGCTGATCGAGCTGCCTGCCGACCGCCCGCGTCCCTCGGTCGCGAGCTACCGTGGTGACGTCGTCCCGTTCGAGCTGGACGCCGACACCCACGCGCGGCTCGCCCGCCTGTGCGCCGACAGCGGCGCGACCATGTTCATGGCGCTGCAGGCGGGTTTCGCGATCGTGCTGTCCAGGATGGGCGCAGGCGAGGACATCCCGATCGGCACGGCCGTGGCGGGCAGACTGGACGAGGCACTGGACGACCTGGTCGGGTTCTTCGTCAACACGCTGGTGCTGCGCACCGACGTCGCAGGCGCGCGGACGTTCGCCGAGCTGCTCGCTCGGGTCCGCGACGCCGACCTCGCCGCCTACTCCCACCAGGACATGCCGTTCGAGCTGCTGGTCGAGGCGCTCAACCCGCCGCGCTCGACCGCGCACCACCCGCTGTTCCAGGTGATGCTGCTCCTGCAGAACAACGTCGAGCAGGGCACGGAGTTCGCAGGACTGCCCGCTGAGGGCGTCTCATCGGGGCCCGGCAGCGCCAAGTTCGACCTGACGCTGTCGGTGAAGGAGCGGCGCACCGCGACCGGCGTGCCCGCCGGAGTCGGTGGTGTGCTGGAGTTCGCCACCGACCTGTTCGATCCAGAGACGGCCGCGCTGCTGGTGCGTCGGCTGAGCAGGGTGTTCGCGGCGGTCGCCGCCGACCCGGCGTTGCCGGTGGCCGACGTGGACCTGCTCGGCGACGCGGAACGCACCCAGCTTCTCGTCGACTACAACGACACCCGCATGGCAGGCGTCCCCGACACGGCGGTGCACGAGCTGCTCGCCGACCTCGCCCGCCGGTCCCCGGACCGGGTCGCGGTGTCCGACGAGACGTCCGTGCTGACCTTCGCGGACCTGGACCAGGCCGCCAACGCGACGGCCCACCGGCTGATCGCCGCCGGGGTCCGGCCCGGGTCGACGATCGGGGTGCTCATGGACCGCAGCGCCGATCTCGTGGTCGCCGTCCTCGGCGTCCTCAAGTGCGGCGCGGCGTATGTGCCGATCCCGCAACGGCTGCCGCTGGCCCGACTGTCCGTGATGCTGGAGGAGACCTCGGCCGTCGCGTTGCTGGTCGACGCCCCGACGTCGGTGACCGACGAGTACCGCGCGGCGGGCGGCCAGGTGGTCGTGTTCGAACGCGGCGCGGGACGTGTCGACGCCCCGGACGTGCTGGTGCCTGCCGACGAGCTGATGTACGTGATGTTCACCTCCGGCTCCACCGGTCGCCCCAAGGGCGTCGGCGTCACCCACCGCAACGTCGTGCAACTCGCGTACGACCGGGCCTATGACCAGGAGAACCACCGCAGGATGCTCGTGCACTCGGCGTTCGGGTTCGACGCGTCCACCTACGAGATGTGGGTGCCGCTGCTGGCGGGCGGCGAGCTGGTGGTGGCTGACGGGGACGGCGCCGACGTGCGGCACCTCGCCGAGGTCATCGCCCGCCGCGAGATCACCGCCGCGTACTTCACCGCGGGCCTGTTCGCCCTGATGGTCGAGGAGCACGTGGACGCGCTCGCACTGCTGCGCGAGGTGTGGACCGGCGGCGACGTCGTGTCGCCGGAGACACTGCGGCGAGTCCTGCTGCACTGCCCGGACACCCTGGTGGTGCACAGCTACGGGCCGACCGAGACCACGTTCGCGTCCAGCTACCAGCCGTTCCACCCGGCCGATCGCGGCAACGATGTGCCCGCCGTGCGGCTCGGGCGGCCGTTGGACAACAACCGGCTCTACGTGCTCGACGAGCGGCTGCGGCCGGTCCCGCTCGGCGGCTCCGGCGAGCTGTACGTGAGTGGCGACCAGGTTGCCCGCGGTTACCTCGGCCAGCCGAGCCTCACCGGTCAGCGGTTCGTCGCCGACCCGTTCTGCGCCGACGGCGAGCGGATGTACCGCACCGGCGACCTGGTCTCGTGGACCGCGGACGGGGAGCTGCGCTTCCTCGGCAGGGCCGACGGGCAGGTCAAGCTGCGTGGCTTCCGCATCGAGCTCGCCGAGATCGAGGCCGTGCTCCAGGCTCGGCCGGACGTCGCCGGGGTGGCCGCGGTGGTCCGTGAGGACCGGCCGGGCGACAAGCGCCTCGTCGCCTACCTGGTACCCGCTGCCTCCGAGGTCGACGTGCCTGCGGCGCGGACGGCGGTGGCGACCGCGTTGCCCGAGTACATGATGCCCTCGGACCTGGTCGTGCTCGACGCGCTGCCGCTCACGCGGAACGGCAAGCTGGACCGTAGCGCACTGCCCGCACCGCAACGCGTCGCAGGCACCGGCCGCGTGCCACGTACCCCGCGCGAGATCGTCCTCTGTGGACTCTTCGCGGAGGTGCTCGGGCTCGACGACGTCCCCGTCGACGGCGACTTCTTCGAGCTGGGCGGGCATTCGCTGCTCGCGGTGCGGCTGGTCAGCCGGATTCGCGCCACCTTGGAGGCCGAGGTCGGCGTCCGCGACCTGTTCCAGGCGCCGAACGTGGCCGCGCTCGCGGCCCGGCTCTCCGAGCAGGGCGGTGGACAGCACGCGCTGGACACCCTGCTGCCACTGCGCGGCGGTGTCGGGACCCCGCTGTTCTGCGTCCACCCAGGACTCGGACTCGCGTGGCCCTACGCGGGCCTCACGCGCCACCTCCCGGCCGGTCCCGTGTACGGCCTGCAGGCCAGGGCGCTGTCCGAGCCGGGACATCGGCCGGCGAGTGTCGAGGCGATGGCGAACGAATACCTCGCGCATGTGCGCCGGATCCAGCCCCACGGGCCGTACCGGCTGCTCGGCTGGTCGTTCGGCGGTGTCGTCGCGCACGCCATGGCGACGGCACTGGAGGCCGCGGGCGAAGAGGTCGAACTGCTCGCACTCCTGGACTCCTACCCGGTGCCCGCGTCGGCGGCAGACCTGCCGATCACGCCGGACGAGGTCGTGCGGATGCTGTTCGGCGACACGGCACTCGCCGCCCGGCTGGTGGTCGACGGCCAGGTGGACGAGCGGGCCGCTGCTGGCGTGCTGCGCGACCAGGACCCCGTCCTCGCGGACTTCACCGAGGCCGAGGTGACCACACTCGTGCGCGCCGCCATCGACCACATGGCATTGCTGCGCGCACACCGGCCCGCCCTGTTCACCGGCGACGCACTGCTGTTCGCCGCAACGCGGGGCCACACGCTCACCGCCGACCTGTGGACAGACCACATCGGCGGAGAAGTGGTGACGCACCACGTCGACACCACTCATCTAGGCATGGCCGACCAAGAGCCCATCGCCGCGATCGGCGCCGTGCTCACGGCCACGAGTTTCTCCTGAGAGGAAAGGGAACCAACATGAACAACCCATTCGACGACACCGACGCCACGTTCCTCGTACTGGTCAACGACGAGGGCCAGCACAGCCTCTGGCCGTCCTTCGCGACGGTGCCCGCGGGCTGGACCATCGCGCACGGCGAGGCGCGCCGCGCGGAGTGCCTGGAGTACGTGGAGCGCAACTGGACCGACATGCGGCCGAAGAGCCTTGTCGCCCAGTACTCCTGAGCCAGGTGGAGGGGCGGTCACCCCGCCCC
>JALZNB010000153.1 GCA_030857905.1 Actinomycetota bacterium | reverse complement strand
GCGCGGTGGAACGGCAACGCGCCCCAGACGATCACCGGACCGGCCAGGGCCAGGGAGATCCACTGCCAGTAGGTGAACTGGAGGGCCGGGATCATCGCCATCGCGATGACCGGCACGGACAGCACCACCGAGGTGATGAGTCGCGTGCGCAGAGACTGGGTCGGGTCGGCTTCGGCGACCTGATCGGCGTTCTCGGTCGCGGGACCGGCGGGCTGGGGAACCTTCGCCGAGTATCCGGCCGCGGCCACCTCGTCCACCAACGTCGTCGTGTCGAGACCGGCGGGGTAGCTGACCTTGGCCTTCTCCGTCGCGTAGTTCACCGTCGCGGTGACTCCGTCGAGTTTGTTGAGCCGCCGCTCGATCCGCGCCGCACAGGACGCGCAGGTCATTCCAGTGATCGAAAGCTCGATCTGTTCGGCTGCGACCGGCAAGCCGCCGCGGGTGTCCGTGCTCATCCGCTGATCCTCACTCGCTGTCATGGTGTCAGCCCCCGTGTCCGTGGCCGTGTCCGTCGGACTCCGTGGGTGCCGGAGCCTGCGGTGCGGGTGGAGTCGGCACGTCGCGGGCGACGTACCCGGTCGAGCCGATGGCGAACTCGGCGGTCCGTACCTTCCCCTCGTGCTGGAAGTCGAAGAACAACCGGTAACCCGCCACCGAGGGGACCTCGGTGTAGAAAGTGACGTTCGGCCCAGGCGTGGTCTTGCCGTCTCCCGGCGCACCGTCGGGATGGACGTGCAGGTATGCGAGGTCACCACCACGCAGCGCGACGAGATGACCGTACGCGCCGAGGTAGGGCTGGAGGTCTGTCACCTCGCGGCCGTTCCTCACGACGGTCAGCGTGAGCTTCGACGATTGTCCCGGCACGAGGTCACCGTCCAGCCGGACCTCGTAGTCGTCCACCTTCGCCACTGTGGACTGGGGGTAGGTCTTCGGCTGGTAGTCGCCCGCCACGTCGAGGTCGACGCCGAGAACGACGGCCTTGCCGCCAGTGGGGTGGAAGTCCGCGTAGACCCGGTACGCCCCGGACAGGCTCAGATTCAGCGGGACAGCCCAGGTGCCGTTCGGAGCCATCGTCGGGTGCACGTGCTGGAACGCCGCGGTATCCCGGCGAACCACGATGAGGTGCATCCGCTTGTCGTGCGCTTCGTCGAACGCGGTGACCACCGCGCCGTCCGGTCCCACGACCGTGAACTCATATCGCTGACTCGCCGCACCGGCCAACGCCGGAGCCGCTGGAGTCAGCGTGTAACCCCCCGAGGACGACCACAACCCGGTGGGCAGATCTTCCGAGGTCGTCGCGTCGCCACCGCCGTGGTCCGTTCCGTGGTCTGAGCCGTGGGCTTCGGCGGACGCCGTCGTCACCACCGGGCCGACGATCGAACCCACAGACCAGCCCGCGACGCCCGTCATGGCGAGCGCGACGCCGAAGGCGGTGAGCTTTCCTGCTGTATTCATTACGGTCCTCACTCGAATCTGGAAGAACGGCCGTGCGGCGGGATGATCGCTAGGCGATCTCGTATCCCGCCTCGACAACGGCGGTCCGCACCAGTGCGGCATCGATCGGCTTTTCGCTGGAGACGGTGACCATGCCACCCTCGAGGACGACCGCGACCCGCGTGACGCCGCCGATCGCGGAAACCTCTTCGGTGACCGAACGAACGCAGTGTTCGCACGTCATGCCGGTAACCTGGTAGACACTCTCGATCACGATCGTTTCTCCTCGTTGTCGACGGCGGTCCGCCATCGGCTGTCACGGAATTCTCCGGATCAGGACTTGACCAGTCGAGCGATCGCGTCCGTCGCCTCGCGGACCTTGTCGGCGCCGCTGTCGCCACCGTCGGCGATCGCGTCCGCCACGCAGTGCTTGAGGTGTTCGTCGACAAGCCCGAGGGACACCTCCCGCAACGCCGCCGTGGCTGCCGAGATCCTCGTGAGCACCTCGATGCAGTACGAGCCGTCATCGATCATCTGGCGCAGGCCGCGCACCTCGTCCTCGACTCGGCTCAGACCGCTCAGGTAGTCGTCCTTGTTCCCCGTGTAGCCGCGCATCGTCCCGCCTCACCAGCCTGTCGGACGCCATACCCCCTGTGGGTATTGCTCGGATACCGTGAAGATACCCTACGGGGGTACCGGTGGCAACCGCCGGGGTAGTGTTCCCAGAATCGGGGACGTTCCGGCACACATCGGACCGTCGCCTACCCGAACCTGGGGTACCCGCGTACCGTTGGAGCGGACGGAACGGGGGCGACATGCCTGGGTACTCGCAGGGACGTAACGACTACCTGACAAGACTGCGCCGGATCGAGGGTCAGATCCGAGGGCTGCAGCGAATGGTCGAGAACGATCAGTACTGCATCGACGTGCTGACGCAGATCTCCGCCGCCACCAAAGCCCTGCAGGCCGTCTCGCTCGGGCTGATCGACGAACACCTCAAACACTGCGTGGCCGAGGCCATCGCCGAAGGCGGTTCGGCCGCCGACGCCAAGATCGCCGAGGCGAGCGCCGCCATCGGCAGGCTTGTCAGGTCCTGACGACGGTGTGGCTCGTGACGTCGGTCGACGTCACGAGCCACACCGTCGGTGACCGCCGCGCTACTCTCCCGGCGAGGGCCGACGATCCTGATCGGCGACGAACAGGAACGAACGTGGGATGTTCGGAACCTCCCTCGGCACCGTCGGATACGGCCACCTGCCGTAGTCCGCGCCGTCTTCACCCGGCTGCTTGAGGTCGCGCACACGCCAACCGCAGTCGGCCAGGAACCGCTCCGGTTCGTCGGTGCCGAACTGCCACGGAGCCCCGTCCTCCTCCAGAGACCGGAGAAAGGGGCGCGCCAGCGGATTGCGCAGGGCGGCGCCACTGACCAGGTCACCCGCCAGGACACCGCCCGCGGACAGGTCGGCCATCCTCGAGAGAAGCAGGCGCAGCGCGCTCTCGTTCAGGAAGAAGAAGAGCCCCTCAGCCATCCACAGCGTCGGCAGATCCCGATCGAAGCCCGCGTCGAGCAGCGCACCCGTCCAGTCACCGGTGAGGTCCACCGGCACCACGTGACGGCGGACGGCCAGATTCGTCGCCTCCAGCGGCAACAACTCGGCCTTCTTCTCCAGCAGGGCGGGCCGATCGAGTTCGTACAAGGTCACGCCGTCGGGCCACGGCAGCCGCAGGCACCTGGTGTCCATCCCCGTGGCGATGAACACCACCTGCGAGATTCCGCGCTCGGCGATGGTCGCCAGGATGGCGTCGTCGAGATACTTCGTCCGAATCGCGAGGAACGGCACGGTGCCCGCGCCCGCGTACCGTTCGAGCAGAGAGAAGCCCTTGTCCCCGGCTAACATTCGAGCATGCGGATCGACGAACACACTGTCGGTCCGCTCGGACTCCAGGGCCCGGGCGGCCGCGGTCCATTGAGCCGTGTACGAGACTGCTTCCATTGCTGGCTCCTCATTCACTGGCAGGCTTGTTCCGACGGTTGACCGATCTGCGACACCGAAGTCACCGGGCCGCTCTCATGACCTCAACTCTGTCGCCTCGAGCGCCTCGGGTCGCACGACCCCGGCGGGCCTGCGAAGAAAGAGACTGTGCAGAACCATCGAGAAGACGACTGCTCCGTCCGCTGCGACCATCTCGCAGCGCGGACGCATCACTCCCACAGTGGGCCGAGTGATGACCGGCGCGATACCGAGTACGGTCAGCCGCGCGGTGAGCTGGTCTCCCGGACGCACAGGACGCAGGTACCTCAGCTCGTCGATGCCCGGCGAGCCTTCGCCTGCCGCGTCACGCAGCAGACTGTCGACATAGCACCGCATGAACAGCGACGCGGTGAGCCAGCCGCTGGCGATCAGGCCACCGAAACTCGAGCGGCCCGCCAGGTCGGTGTCGACATGGAACGGCTGCGGGTCGTACTTCCGGGCGAATTCGACGATCTCCCGCTCGGTCACGGTCACGGTGCCGAGCTCGTGTACCGCGCCGACCTCGAAGTCCTCGAGATATCGCATGGGGCTCCTCCATCAGGTCCATCCGGCCACTCGACACAGATATACGGTAGGGCGGTATGCGAAGGCCGGTCAATCACTGAGACAAATTGCGTGGCAACGCCTCTGGGTACAAACTAAGTGATACCCTAGCGGGGTACAGTACCTACCTCCTCAGGAGTTGTGGCATGACAGCAACACAGTCGGTCGTCGTTGGCGGTATGACCTGCGGGTCCTGCGTGACGAAGGTGACCAACGCGGTCAACCTCGTGCCGGGTGTCACCGGACTGGTCGTCGACCCCGATACCGCTACCGTGTCGTACACAGGCACGGCCGCGCCCGCGGAGGTCCACTCGGCGATCGAACAAGCCGGGTACCGCATCGCCTCGGCCTGAGACCCGCAGTCGAGAGATCGAGCGTCGGAGGACAGATCGTGACGCGTGACCCCGACCTTCCCGGCAGGCTCCTGCTCGCCGAACGGGCGGTGCTCATCCCGTTGCTCCGCGCGACCCCGGCGGCGGACTTCGCCCTCGCGACGAACTGTCCGGGGTGGACGGTTCGGGACGTGCTCGCGCACTGCGCGGCCGCGCTCACCCACATCGCGCGGAACACGCTGCACGATCTGTCCCCGGCCGCGAACGATCGCGACATCGCGGACCGGGCAGGGTGGTCGGTCGAGGAGATCGTCGACGAACTCGCCGAGGGCTTCCTGCGCGCCGGACCGGTGATCGCCGCGGGCGACGGCGGGCTGGATGTGATCGCGCTCGGGGAGTGGGTGCACGGGGGCGATGTCCGCGAGGCGCTCGGCAAACCGGACGCGTACGCGAGTGCCGGTGTCACCGAGGCGCTGCGCCTGCTCGGGCTCTCGCCGAGGGTGCGGGCGCGGCCTCGGGTGCTGGTGACGCTGCCGCACCGGCGACTGGATCTCGGCGACCCGGTGCCCGGCAGGCAACCGGCCACCCTGGTCACCAATACCGCGACCTTGATCAGACTCTATTGCGGAAGGCCCGCCGATCCAGCCGAATACGAGCTGCGCGGTGCCACCGCGGACGAACTGGTGATCTATCGGTGAGGCGGGCGGGCGAAGGCCGTGCGACCCGGGCTTGCGCCCGCCCGTCCGATCAGGCCCGCGCGCCACCGAAGTATCGCTCCCCGATTCGATTGAGTGTTCGAACGTCGGCGATGTCGATGGTGTCGATCGGAATGGACTTCCCGGAGAGCTGTTCGATGAGGAACACGAACTCCACGAACGAAAGCGAGTCGATGAGCCTGCTCTCGATGAGGTCGACGTCACCGCCGAGTTCGGTCAGTTCCGGATGTTTGCCGAGCACGAAGTCGGCGACCTTGGTCAGTTCGACGGTCATTTTCGGAGACGTCCTTCCCACAGTTGCTGTCGAGCCGGGGTCTTCGTGGTGTTCAGCTGTTCCGCTCCGCCGAGGTCAGTCGCGCTGTCGCACCGGCCGCGCCGTAGCGGTCCACCAGCACGCTGATCCACCGCTCCAGTCCGAACGCGACACAGCTCGTGGTGGCCGTCTCTCCCGAACCGGCGAGAGTGATCGAGCAGCGTTCGCCGAAGAAGTTGCGATGCACGTTGGTCGAGGCGATGGCCAGGTCGTCCACGACGAACTCGTACTTCACCGGGTAGAGCCGCTGCATCAGCGCCTTCGAACCACCGCTGTCGTAGAACGGGTCCGTGGCGGGCACTCGACTCATCGGCAGCTCCAGCTCCGCGGCGAGACCCAGTGTTCGTTCGGTGAACAGGTCGAGGTGCTTGTCGGTGGTCGGCCTCGATCCCAGCCGCACCACCTCCCGCATGTGGAAACCGAACAGCCTGCGCAGACCGTCGTAGTGCTCCTCTTTGCGGAAACAGCGCCCGACGATGGTCACCGCGGTGCCGTCCTCGACCGCGGTGCCTTCCAGGTCGAGATACACGCCGTAACACGCCGCGGGCGGCAAGGCCAAGCCCGCGGGCGCCAACGCCTCCGGCGCGATCGCCGTCGACCCACCCCCGATCGCGGGCGGTCCGTCCCGGAGGTCGAGACCCGCGGCCAGCATCGCCTGGTGCGGGAAGTTCTCGTAGTACCCCAGGTTCACAAGACTGGCCACCGGCACCAGTGGGGGCATCGTCATCGAGGCCGCACCGGCCTCCAGTCCCCACCGCTCGAACAAGCCGTCCAACGTGCGGAGCAGGACCGTCTCTTCCGGCCCCAGCGTGACGAGACCCGATTGCCTGCGTGCGGCCGTGCTTTGTCGAGGTGTCATGGCTGATCCCCTTTGGCTCGCGCGGGCCGGTCAGGCATGCGGTAAGCGGTCATCGGCGAAGATCCCGGACTTGATCAGGAACGCCAGCGGCTTTCGAATGATCTTTCGTTCCACCACCCGCCTGCCGTCGTCGGCGAGCAGACGAGCCCGCAGGCCCAGGGGGTCGGCCACGCCCGCGTCCCGGTACACGGTCGGGCTGTAGAGCGAGTGGACGCTGTAGACGAGGTAGCGCTTGAGATAGGTCTCGGTCTCGCGCAGCGCGTCCGCGTCCAGCCGGTCGCGCAGCTTGCCGAAGAGCAGGCTCACGAGTTCTCTGCCGAACGCGATGTGCCGGGACTCGTCCTGGTGGTGAATCCGGTTGACCTGGCGGATCGTCTCGTGCAGCGTCGGGTCGTCGGCCATCCGCGCGTTGTAGAAGTCGACGATCTCCTCGAAGATGAGAATCCTGGCGAACACCAGGAAGTTCTCCAGCTCGGGATCGGTGATCTCGGTGGACTTCAGGGCGGCCGCCGTCGGGTAGATCTTGCCGCCGTAGCGGCGGCAGAACTCGGCGAAGAACCACATGTGCTCGTTCTCCTCACCGATGAAGTGGTGGAAGAACTCTGAGGGAACCTCGAAACCCGGCATGTGGATGCGGCCGATCACCTCGGTCAGCAACTCACGAATGCCGTGCACGTTCAGGCTGTAGAAGTTGATGCTCTCCCACTTGGACAGTCGCATCATCGTCTCGGGACCGAGTTCGTCCTCGAGATCGGTGCCATAGGGGGTAAGCAGGTCCTTGCTCATCCAGTAGGCCTGTTCCGGCAACGAATCCGGCCAGTCGAACATCCGGTACGGGTTGTAGTAGTCCTCGATCGACCGCTGGCCGAGTCGGTCGAGGAGCGCGACGAATCGATCTGTTACCGCGGTATCGACTGCAGGCATGTCTGTCCCATCACCGTCGGGATCGTGTTGGTTCGGAGGTGTCAGGGCCGGATCTCGTACACGGCCGACACCGCTGACTCCGTCGCCCTGCGCCACTGCGAGAAACCGGCCGCCAGGGCGATGTCGCGCAACGCGGCCTCACCGGCGTGGTTGCCCAGCGCGTGCGGGCCCTCGTCGGCGACGGCGACGGGCAGGCACATCACGACGGAGAGGCTGAGGAACAGCCTTCCCGCGGGATGCTGGTTGCCCGCCAGTTCGGCCGCGGCGTTCGGTTCGACGAGCATCCAGGTTCCGGCCGGGGTCAGGCTTTTCAGGATCTTGCCCGCCGCGGCCTGCGGATTGCCCAGGTCGTGCAGGCAGTTGAACATCGTGACCAGGTCGTAGGGCCCGTCCGGGTAGTTCTCCGCTGTCGCGAGCTGAAAGTCGACCCGGTCGGACAGGCCGCGTTCCTCGGCCAGCGCCTTGGCGTTGGCGATCGGCGCCGCGGAGTAGTCGAATCCGACGAACCTGGAGTTCGGAAACGCCTCGGCCATGAGCAGCGTCGAATGGCCTTCACCGCATCCCACGTCGGCCACCCGGATACCCGCCGTCAGCGCGTCGGTGACGCCGTCCAGCGCCGGTAGCCATTTCCGCACGAGGCTGGCCTCGTAGTTCGGGAGGAAGAAGCGGCCGAGGCTCTGGTCGAATCCCGGGCCGCGTTCGAACCACGCCACGCCCTCACCAGTGCGGAAGGCGTCGACCAGCTTGTCCTCGGTCGCGTACAGGTACTGCAGCACGGGGAAGAACCCGGCGCCATAGGTCGGTGACGTCGGATCGGCGAGGACCGCCGCGTACTGGTCGGTGAGCAGGTAGGTGTCCCGCACCGGGTCGTGCTCAAGGTACCCACCGCTGACCTGGGCGTGCAACCACTCGCGCACGTACACCTCGTCGGTCCCGGTGCGAGCGGCGAGTTCGGCGGGTGTCAGCCTGCCTGCCCCGGACATGGCCTTGTACAGGCCGAGCCGGACACCGATGGCGACGGTCAGCGCTCTGACCGCGGTCGCCGCCTCGTCAAGCATTCGTTGCTGTAACTCTCCGGACTCACTGCCCGCCATGCGCTCCTCCTTTACGCCACGCACGTCCCTTACCTCTGTCGGCCCACGAACGCTCCCGCCTCAAGGACCTCGGCGGGGGCTCGTCAGACCGGGGGACGGCATTCCGTGTTCCCGATGTTTATACCCTGGGCTGGTAGGGTATGCGTCGAGGCTGTCTCAAGGATCCGTTGGCCCTGCTAGCTTGTCCATTCACCCGATCGTGTCAGCATCGGCTCGCGCAATGCCATGCCCCCGCAGGGTTCCCACTCCAATGGACTATCGCACCCAGCAGAAGCGGAGCAGAGAGTGACGTCTTCTCTCGACCCGGCGAGCGACCTCGATCTCCGCCGGGTTCTCGTCGTCATGGCACATCCGGACGACATCGAGCATCTCGCGGCGGGCACGATCGCACACTGGATCGACCGCGGCGTGGAAGTCACGTACTGCGTTGTCACCGACGGTTCGGCGGGAGGTGCCGACGCGGACGCTTCCGCGGACCAGGTGGGGCGAATCCGCCGAAAGGAGCAACTCGCCGCGGCCGCGGTCCTCGGGGTCGAGGACGTCCACTTTCTTGGATACCCCGATGGTCAACTGTCAAACACCGTGGCGCTGCGCGGTGACCTGGTCCGGCTGATCCGCGAGGTTCGTCCGCACCGGCTCCTGACCCACAGCCCGGAGCGCAACTGGAACTTCATCCCCGACGCCCATCCCGACCACCGGGCCTGTGGGCGGGCCGCGGTCGAGGCGCTGTACCCGGAGGCGCGCAACGCCCGAGCACATCCCGACCTGCTCAGGACGCACGGCCTGGAACCGTGGACGATCGCGCAGTTGTGGATGGTGGGCAGCCCGACACCCAACCATTTCTCCGATGTCACATCGACCTTCGAGGTCAAACTCGCGGCACTGCTCACCCACGGCTCTCAAGTCGATGACGAGGCCGCGCTTGCACAGTGGCTACGCGAGCGCCTGGCGGGGCAGGCCCTCCGGGGCGGACTCGCACCGGGCCGACTGGCGGAGGAGTTCCACATCGTGTCGACGGTGTGGTGACGACCTCGCCCCATGTCGCCGAGCGGAAGCAGGGAGAACCAGCGATGACCGATCCAGCACCCACCGGTTCCATGAGAAGTGATCTGCACAAGGAAACCCGCGCGATCCACTGGGACATGACCGCGGCGCTGGGCGCGGGCGCGAGCCGCCCGCTGTCACCGCCCATCCACCGCAGCTCGGCGTTCGCCTTCGACGATCCGGACACGCTGGCGGACGCGATGGCGCGACCGGACGGCGCATTCGTTTACAGCAGACGGGGCAACCCCACCGTGCGCGCGCTGGAGCACATGGTCGCCGATCTCGAAGGCGGCGAGGCGGCCCTGGCGACCGCGTCGGGCATGGGGGCGATCAGCTCGGTCCTGATGTCGATCCTCGCTCCCGGCGATCACGTTGTGGCGCAGAGCTGTCTCTACGGCGGCACCCATTCGCTGTTGACCGACCTCTGCGCCCGCTGGGGTATCCAGGTCACCCACGTGTCGGGCCAAGACGCCGCCGAGGTCCGCGCGGCCATCACCCCGCGCACCCGGATGCTCTACCTGGAGACGATCTCCAACCCGACCACGAGAGTGTGTGACCTGCCCGCGCTTCTCGCCGAGGCCAGGACCCACGACATCCTCTCGGTCGTGGACAACTCGTTCGCCTCTCCCCTGCTGTGCACACCCATCGCCCACGGTGCCGACATCGTGGTGAACTCCACGAGCAAGTACCTGGCCGGACACTCCGACGTGATCGGCGGGATCGCGGTCTTCGCCGACAAGGCGCGGTTCCGATCGACGTGGGCCCGCGCGGTCGAGATGGGCGCCAACGCCGATCCGCTCGCGGCATGGCTCACCCTGCGGGGCATTCAGACGTTGCCCCTGCGAATGGCCAGGCACTGCTCCAACGCGCGGCGACTCGCACATCGACTCACCGAGATACCGTCGATCGCCGCCGTGCATTGGCCGGGACTGCCGAGTCATCCCGACCACGCCATCGCCACCGCGATGTTGTCCGACTTCGGCGGCGTGCTCGCCTTCGATCTGGCGGGCGGGCGCGAAGCCGGGCGGATATTCACCAAGTCCCTCCGGCTGGCCGCACTGGCGCCGTCGCTCGGCGGCGTGGAAACCCTGGTACTGCACCCGGCCAGTTCCTCGCACCGCGAGCTGGACGAGCACGCCCTGAACGCGGCGGGCATCGGCCAGGGCACTGTCCGGGTGTCGGTCGGTCTGGAACATCCGGACGACATCGTCGCCGATTTCGTCCAAGCCCTCGCCGCCGTCTGAGTCCGGCCCGGACGGGCTCGGCGCGCTCGGCTGTCGCATGGACAGCCAAGCGCGCCGAGTCCATCGGTCACGACACCGACTGGGCCGTATCCGACGTCGTCTCCGTCGAGCGCGGCATCTTGATCAACGCGACCGTGAGCACGGCACCGACGACGGCGATCGCGGCGGCGCCGATGAACGCGGCGGAGAATCCGTCGGTGAGCGCGTCCGCGTCTCCGGCCGCCCCGGTGGCGGCCGCGGCGACGGCGGTCATGGCCGCCAGGCCGAGCGCCGAACCCACCTGGTAGCTCGTGTTGACGATACCCGCGGCGAGGCCACCCTCCTCAGGTCGCGCGCTGGACAACGCCATGCCGAGCGAGGGGATGAACGCCAAGCCCATACCGACGGCGGACACCAGGGAAGCGGGCAGGACGTCGATCCAGAAGTTGCCCGTCGGCCGGACGAACGAGAGCACGACCAATCCCGCGGCCAGTACGAGCAGGCCAGTGATGATCATGTTCTTCGGGCCGAACTTGGCGATCGCCTTGGGCGCCACCAACACCATCATGACCATGATCATCATGGTCATCGGCAACAGCGCCGCCCCGCCCGCGAAGGCCTGAAGGCCGAGCACCTGCTGGAGGTAGAGGTTGAGGAAGAACCACATGGGCACCCACGCCGCGCCGAGCAGCAACTGGGCGATGTTGGCACCGGCCAGGTTCGGCGTGCGGAAGATGCTCAGGCGCATCAACGGCTGGGCCCGCTTGGCCTGAAGCGCGAGGAACACCCCGAGCAGCACGGCCGCACCCGCCAGCACGAGCCACGTCTGCGCCGAACCCCAACCGACCTCGGGCGCCCGGACGATCCCGTACACGATTCCGGCGAGGCCCGCGGTCACGGTCAGCGCGCCGACCACGTCGATCGATCCGCGAGTGGACGGACCCGCGGGCATGAGGCGGGGCGTGAGAGCGAGGATCAGGATCGCGACCGGGATGTTGACGTAGAAGACCCAGGGCCAGCTGATGTACTCGGTGATGACCCCGCCCAGGAACACCCCGGCGGTGCCACCCGCCGGTGCCGCGGCGCCGTAGACGGCGAACGCCTTCGTCAACTGCTTCGGGTCGCTGCCGAACAGCATCATCAGCAGGGTCAGCGACGACGGAGCGATGAGGGCCGCACCGACGCCCTGCACGCCGCGGCCGAGCAGTTCGACCCAGACTTCACCGGCCATGCCCGCGAGCAGCGATCCGACGGACAGGATGACCCAGCCCGTCGAGAACATCCGCTTCGCGCCGAACAGGTCGGAAAGCCGTCCGCCGAGAAGAAGAAGGCCACCGAAGGCCACGACGTAGGCGTTGAACACCCACGACAGGCTCTCCTGCGAGAAGCCCAGGTCCTGCTGGATCTTCGGCAGTGCCACACCGATGATCGACGTATCCATGATCACCATGAACTGCGCGGCCGCGATGACGAACAACGCCAGCCGAGCCCGCGAGTTCGACAGTGCCTCCGTACCGGACATTGATACTCCTACGGGGAGGGGGTATATGTTGCTGCGACCGTAGCACTCTCGTCAACACTCAGGACAGAAGGATGCCTGTGCCGGTGGTGTCAGAATCCGACACCCTACGGGGGTATCGTCGCGTCGATCGCGCTGGCGATCCACCCGCACCTGCGGGCACCCGGTCCCACTCTCCACGTCGGACGAATGCCGCCACCCCCGCATCGAGGCGTCACAGGTCGATTACCCGAGGTCACGACGAGCGGAGGTGATCGACTCACCCGGCCCACTCCCCCGTCGGGACCTCTTTCGTCCGTTGCAGAATGAGGCGTGGGTAAACAGGTATTGGGGCGATGGGTGGAGCCGGAACAGGCTCGCGCCGAGGGTCGGGCGTTGCGTGAGACCGTGGCACACGAGGCACACCGGAAGGTGACGTTGGCCGCGGGGCGTCCGTCGATCGTCGACTACGTCGAGGCGACGAACGTGGGGCGGGTCCCGCACCTGGCACCGCTGCGGGTCGGGCGCATGCTCGCGTCGCCGTTCGCGTTCTTCCGGGGCAGTGCCGGGCTGATGGCGGGGGATCTCGCCGCCGGGGTGAGCACCGGCATCACGGTGCAGTTGTGCGGCGACGCCCACGCGGCGAACTTCGGACTCTACGGGACCTCCGACGGCCAGATCGTCATGGATGTCAACGACTTCGACGAGACGTTGCCCGGGCCGTGGGAGTGGGACCTCAAACGGCTGGCCACCAGCCTGGTGTTGGCGGGCCGCGAGGGCGGGGTCTCGGCGAGAGGGTGCCGCGAGGCGGCGCAGGACGTGGTCTCGTCCTACCGAAAGACCCTCGACCACCTCGCCGAGCTGCCGTTTCTCGACTCGTGGACCGCGTTGGGCGACGAGTCGGTGTTGACCGAGGTCCGCGCCGAGGAACTGCTCGACGACTTCGCCAAGGCGGCGCGGAAAGCCAGGAAGAACACCAGCGCCAAGGTCGCGGCCAAGTGGACCCGGCGGGGCGCCGACCAGCGGTGGCGATTCGTGGCGGAGCCACCGGTGATGACCGCCGTCGACGCCGAGGTCGCCGACTCGGTGATCGCCGCCCTGCCCGACTACGTCGAGTCGTTGCGGGAGTCGCGGCGCAACCTGATCATGCGATACCGGGTGTCCGATGTCGCCTTCCGCGTTGTCGGGACCGGCAGTGTCGGGCTGCGCACCTACCTGGTCCTGCTGCACGGCAACGGCGACGAAGCGCTGGTGCTGCAGGTGAAGGAGGCACGCCCGTCATCACTCGGCGAGCACCTCGGGGCCAAGGCCGCACGACACGAGGGCGAGCGCATCGTGCACGGCGCGCGGTTGGTGCAGGCCGAGACCGACATCCTGTTGGGCTGGACGACCATCGGCGGCCGCGACTACATCGTCCGCCAGTTCCGCAACCGCAAAGGCGAGATAGATCCCACCACCCTCGATCGGGACCACCTCGACGACTACGGCCGGCTCGCGGGCGCGCTGCTGGCCCGCGCACACACCCGCTCGGTCGACCCGCGGCTGCTCGCGGGCTACTGCGGCGACGACCTGGACGAGCCGTTCGCCGACTACGCGACCGACTACGCCGATCAGACCACCGCCGACCACGCCGAACTCGTCGCGGCCGTACGAGCCGGGCGACTCACCGCGACCGCCGAGCCCGACGCCTGACCGCGACCGCACCACCGGCGAACGTCGGTCTCGACACGGGAACCTGGTGCCGGGTCAGAGCCAGTCACGGCGTTTGAACACCGTGTAGAGACCACCCGAGAGCAGGACGACAGCGGTGGTGGAGACCCAGAATCCCCAAGGCTGTTCCGAACCGGGATAGGGCACGTTCTGGCCGTAGAAGCCGGTGATGGCGGTGGGCACGGCGATGATCGCGGCCCAGCTCGTGACCTTCTTCATGATGCCGTTGAGCCGGTTGCCCTGGATGTTGAGCTGGGTCTCGCGGATGGTGGCGATCAGCTCGCGCAGCGATTCGGTCCACTCCGAGGCGCGCAGGACGTGGTCGTAGACGTCCTGGTAGTACGGCATGAGGTCGTCGTCGACGATCCGGTGGTCGCGACGCATGAGCGCGTTCACCACTTCGCGCATCGGGAGCACGACGCGGCGCAGCGTGACCAGGCTCCTGCGCACCCGCAACGACCGGCGCTGCGTCGTCGGGTGGTCGACGCGATCGTCGAAGACCATGTCCTCGAGGGCTTCGATCTCGTCGTCGAGTGCCTGCACGGCCTCGAAGTGACTGTCGACGATGTGGTCCAGCAGGCCGTGAACGAGATAGCCCACTCCGCTCTTGGCGAGATCGAGGGTGTTGTCCCAGCGGTCGACCACCGCGTCGATGTCGAAGGCGTCCGTCTTGCGAATGGTGACCAGGGCCCGTTCGGTGATGAACGCCGCGACTTCGGCGGTGTGCAGCTCGCCGGAGTCGGCGTCGAGGCGCACGGCGTAGGCGCTGAGGAACCCGTGGGTGTCATAGCGGTCGACTTTGGGGCGCTGTCGTTCGTGGATGGCGTCCTCGACAGCGAGGCTGTGCAGGCTGAGTTCTTCGCTGATGACGGCGAGTTCCTCGGCGGTGGGAGCGCACATGTCCAACCACACCACGGCGGCCGCGTCCGCGAGATGGTCGGAGATGGCGGAGACCGGAAAGTCCTCGGCTTCCACGACGCCGTTACGGTAGAGCCGGGTGCGAGCCATGAAATCAGGCTAGCCAGTCAGTGTCGAACGCGCCTCGCATCGATGGGCAGAGGCCATAGGCTCTGACACGGCACTGCCTGCCGATTCGTGGATGGAATGACCATCTATCCTACGCAGGCACGGTGGGTAATCGCTGTCAAGCTCGGACGCAACCTGTCCGACGATGTCGACGAGCTTGCGGAACCTATAGCCGGGATACCTGGGGGTGTGCTCGTTGGTGAAGCCCCAAGCACTCGTTGCAAGCTTCCTCGTCACCCTATAAACCCAGAACAGCGGCGGCCCGAGGGTACGAGTTCGCTCCTCACCTGGATCGGTACGACCGGGCGCTCTGGCCAGCAGCCCTGCCCCCAACTATGCTACGTACGTGCGAAGCTCCCAAAAACTCAAACTTCCAAA
Source organism: Actinomycetota bacterium (assembly GCA_030857905.1). Taxonomy (GTDB): domain Bacteria; phylum Actinomycetota; class Actinomycetes; order Mycobacteriales; family Pseudonocardiaceae; genus Actinokineospora. The sequence continues at coordinate 1,146 of JALZNB010000153.1, read as the reverse complement.
ATTGCCGCAATTAGTTGAGCAGAAACTCGTAAAGACTGGATATACCCGGGGAGCAACAATAAAAGAAATCTACCAGAACAGGGTCACACGCGACAATCCCGTCTTGATCGAATTCGATTTTTGGGACGCGTGCAAGCGCCCTGACGACGGTACCGACAAATACGAAAACGGTTTTATTGTCCTCATTCAGCCATCATGGTACTTCGAGACGAAAGACGCCGACGAGGAACTGAGGGCGCGCGGCATCGAGTTGGGCGTGAACGCACTGCTGCTCTTCCGTAAACGTGCCGACTGGACAAGGTACGCACCTACGGACGGGATGTTACCAAACGGAAAACAATTCAATATCGCCACATCCCGCATCGCCCCTCTCGATGGGACATATTTTGCGAGGATTCATGGGACAGTGTCCGTAAACAAACATCAGATGGTCGACGGATTCAATACCACAACGCTCAGAGGCGCTGGCATTCGAGTGTACGAGTACGCATCCAGTGCGACTATCTCAGCAACACGACTCCAACTTGAAGCACTGATGTGGCTCTGCCATGATTCCGAAAAAGCTATGAATGCCGCAAATATGTCCGACCTAGACATCCAAGTCCGAAAAATACACCAGTTAAGAACGGCAGAACAGCAAGGCCTTTTGGACTACAGCCGTCTACATCTACTAAGAATGATTGACAATCAGAATCGTACCGTCTGCCCACTCTGTCAACGTATTATCTCGGCTGCCGACTTCCTTAAGCGTGGAGTACAGGCCGAAGGCCGAGAAACCTATGACCTCACAATCACGGAACTAAGCTTATTTCACATTCAGGAGTTGCGGGTAGGCAAGTTTCAGCACAAAAAATACAATCTTGGATGGGGGCATCACTTCTGCAACGTCGTAGTCAAGGACGAAGGTATCGTTCGCACGTTGGCATGGATGAAAGAAGTCCTTGATAACCAACGGGATGTCAAGAATCTTGAGACTGAAGCGAAATCAATCGAAGAGGCTATCGACAGCTGACTTGATCTTGACATTATGACCTACTCGCCGAGGAGGCAGGTACTCATGGTCCAGGCGGGCGTTGGCCAACGCTTGCGCGGCGCGCTTGACCCACTGTTCCTCGATCTCGATGCAAACCGCGCGCCTGCCAAGAC
>JALZNB010000152.1 GCA_030857905.1 Actinomycetota bacterium | reverse complement strand
GCGTCGGTGCGCCCGTCGACCGGCTCGCCGCGCAGGTGTTCCGGCGCGGCGTAGGTGGGTGAGCCGAGGAAGTCGCCGCCTCGGGTGCGGTGGCCGGTCGCGCCTCGGCGGGTCAGCCCGAAGTCGGCGAGGTAGATGTGCTCCTCGGCCGATTCCCGGGAGGTGACCAGCACGTTGGCCGGTTTCACGTCGAGGTGCACCAGGCCGAGTTCGTGCAGGTTGTCCAACGCCTCGGCGACCTGGCTGAGCAGGCTGATCGCCCGCTGCGGCGCCATCGGGCCGTCCTTGATCAGGCTGGCCATGTCGGAGCCGTCGACGAGCCGCATGGCGATGAACAGCAGGCCGTCGACCTCCCCGAAGTCGTAGAGGGGCACCACGTTCGCGTGATCGATCGCCGAGGTGTTGCGGGCTTCGTCGACGAACCGTTCGCGGAACTCCGGGTCTTCGGTGAGGTGTTCGGCGATGACCTTGAGCGCGACCTTCCGGCCGAGGCGGATGTCGGTCGCCCGGTACATCACGCTCATTCCGCCCTTACCGAGCACACCATCGATGCGGTAATGCCCCAGGCGACGCCCGGTGAGGTCCTCCGACACGCAGCGCAGCCTAACGTCCGTCGTGCGCCGCCCGCGTCCGGTTCGAACAGTCGCCCCTCATCGGGCCAGCGCAGCCGCCATCGTGCGGGCCGTGCGGGTCTGGATGAGCAGCCTGCCGGGACCGGCGAAATCGAACATCAGCCCGTTCCCGGTGCGCATCGACTGCGGCGCCGACTGGCTCACCGCCCGCAGCCTGCATTGTGTGCTCTCCGTGTACGCCACCAGGTGCGCGGGTTCCACGGTGATCGCCTCACCGGGTTCCAGGGTGACCACGTCGAGCGCGCCGCAACATCCGAGTACGACCGTGCCGACACCGGAAACGTGTTCGAGGAAGCCGTGCTCGACGCCGAAGAGCGCGTGGAAACCGGCCCATCCCGGGTCGGAGCGAAGCGTGCTGGTGACCGCGAGCCAGCCGCCGCGCGCCACGCACCAACCGAGAGTGCCGTCGAGTTCGAGCGCGTGCACCTCGCCCGGCAGCGCGGGCGCGACATCGATCCAGCCGCCCTCGGCGGGCGCGGTGAACATCGCGGGCCGGGTCGCGGCCCGGCCTCGGCCGCGCGCGGACTCGATCTGCACGCCGTAGCTGGTGGCCACCATCGCCGCGACCTCCGCCTGGACGGCCTCGCCGGGTGCGAGCACCAGCCTGGCCACACCGAACGCGGGCGTGTGTCGTGTCTTGACCCGCACGCCGTCCCCTCCCCCGATCGTATGACGGGCAGCAGTCTGACATGGCAGGGCAGGATGGGCCTGTGCCCAACCCCCCGCTCACCGCAGCCGAGTACCGCGCCAAGGTGGCCGCGCTGCTGCCGCCACTGCCCGTGGTGTCCCTCCCGCTGGCCGACTGTCTCGGCCTGGTCCTGGCCGAGGACGTGGTGGCCGCCGTGTCGCTGCCGCCGTTCGACAACTCGGCCATGGACGGCTACGCGGTCCGGGCCGCCGAGGTCGCCGCCGCCCCGGTGCGCCTGCCGGTGGCCGACGACATTCCGGCGGGCCGCACCGACGTCCGGCCGCTCGCGCCGGGGACCGTTCACCGGATCATGACCGGCGCCCCGCTACCGCCTGGCGCCGACGCGATCGTGCAGGTGGAGGAAACCGACGGGGGCACGGAGACCGTCGAGATCCGAATGTCCGTGCGGGCGGGCCTCAGCGTGCGCCGGACGGGCGAGGACGTCGTGTCAGGCACCGTGGTGCTGACGGCGGGGACGGTGTTGCATCCGCCGCAACTGGGTCTGGCCGCGGCGGTCGGCCTGGCCACGCTGCGAGTGCGCCGACCACCCCGCGTGGTGGTGCTGTCGACCGGTACGGAGTTGGTCGCACCGGGGTCGCCGTTGCCGCCAGGGCACATCTACGAGTCGAACAGCGTGCTCCTGGCAGCCGCCGTCCGTCAGCTCGGCGGGCAGGCGATCGTGTTGCGATCGGTGGCCGACGACGTCGACCTGTTCCGCGCGTCGCTGGTCGACCACGGGGACGCGGATCTGCTGATCACCTCCGGCGGTGTGAGCGCGGGGGCGTACGAGGTGGTGAAGGACGCGTTCAGCGGCCACGGAGTCGACTTCGTGCGGGTCGCCATCCAGCCTGGCGGGCCGCAGGGATGCGGGCGGTGGGGGACGCTGCCGGTGGTGACGCTGCCGGGGAACCCGGTGAGCGCGGCCCTGTCGTTCGAGCTGTTCATCCGGCCCGCGCTGTTGAACGCGTTGGGGCACAAGATGGTTGACCGTCCACACGCCATCGCCCGCGCGTCGGCGCCGATGACGTCACCGGCGCACCGCACCCAGTACCGACGTGGGCGCCACGACGAGGGCTTGGTGGAGGTCGTGCCGGTCGGCGGCCCGGGATCACACCTTTTGGCGTCGTTCGCCGCGTCCAACTGTCTGATCGTCATCCCGGAGGGCGTCGACTCGGTGGATGTCGGCGACGAGGTGCAACTCATCCTGCTCGACTGAACCGTAGGGTGGGGACATGGGTTTCTTCGCGTGGATCGTCTTCGGGGCGATCGTGGGCTGGGCGGCGAACCTGATCATCGGCGGGCGCGATCGTCGTCCCCAGGGGTGTCTGGTCAGCATGCTGGTCGGGATCGTGGGGGCGGCGCTCGGCGGCCTGCTGTACCGGCTGTTCACCGGCCGCGAGATGACCTTCGAGTTCGACCTGCCGAGCTTGGGGGTCGCCGCGTTGGGCTCGGTGATCCTGCTCGGCGTCCTGCGATTGCTGCGCGGCAGGAACGAAGATCGTCCCGATCGGCGACGGTGATTCCTCTCTCACGATAGCGACTGACCGCAACGTTAAGTCACCGTTCGACTACCGACGGGTTGATCGACAACCGTGTATAGCGGTAGACTGGTTGTGTTCTGCAACAGGGTGACCGATAGGCGCTGTGCGTCGTCGGGGGATGCACAGCGCCTGTCGGTTGTTTGGTATTCCCGCAGGTGGCAAGCGCTGTCCGGCGCGGGAAGCCGTTTGGCGTAGCGTGTGCGCAAATCCGGTCTACACGCGAGGGACCAAGCCACCCGATGACCGCATCCCAGTCTCCGTCCGGCGGTGCCATCCAGCACGCCGTCGAGTTGACCAAGAGCATCATTCCGCCGGTTCACCCCGGTGGACGACCCTTCGTGTTCGGCGCGATTGGCGCCACGTTCCTCATTCGTCTGCTGTCGCGGCGGGCAGGTGTGGTGAGCGCGGTGCTCACCGCCTGGTTGGCGTGGTTCTTCCGGGAGCCGAAACGGGTCACGCCGATGCGGCCCGGAATCGCCGTGGCGCCCGCCGACGGCACCGTCTCCCATGTCATCGAGGCCGCGCCGCCCGCCGAGCTCGGGCTCGGTGACGCGCCGATGCTGCGGGTGAGTGTGTTCCTCTCCGTTTTCGACGTGCACGTGCAGCGGGTTCCCGCCGCCGGTCACGTCGTGCGGGCGGTGCACAAGCCGGGGCAGTTCCTCTCCGCCGACCTCGACGAGGCCAGTGAGGTCAACGAGCGCAACAGCCTGCACCTGCGCACCGACGATGGGCACGACCTCGCCGTCGTCCAGATCGCCGGTCTGGTGGCGCGACGGATCATCTGTCAGGTCACCGACGGCGAGAAGGTCGCCGCGGGCAGCACGTACGGCCTGATTCGCTTCGGGTCCAGGGTCGACCTCTACGTCCCGGTCGGCAGCCGGGTGTTGGTCGAGCCGGGGCAGCGCACCATCGGCGGCGAGACCGTGCTGGCCGAGTTGGCGGGCTGATCCGATGGCTTCGCCCGGCCCCGGAGTTCGTCTGCTGCCCAACGCACTGACCGTGCTGGCGATGTGTGCCGGCCTGTCGTCTGTGCACTTCATGCTCACGCTGCAACCGGCGGCCGCCATCGCCGCCATCGCGGTGGCCGCCGTGCTGGACAGCCTCGACGGGCGTATCGCGCGAATGCTCGACGCCACCAGCAAGATGGGCGCCGAGCTCGATTCCCTGGCCGACGCGATCTCCTTCGGGGTCGCGCCCGCCTTGGTGCTCTACATCTGGCGCTTCGGCGGCGACCGGGTCGGCTGGGTGTTCGCGCTCGTCTTCGCGGTGTGCATCATCCTGCGGCTGGCCCGGTTCAACACGCTGCTCGAAGACACCGAACAGCCGCCGTACACCAAGGAGTTCTTCGTCGGCGTGCCCGCGCCCGCGGGCGGCCTGCTGGTGCTGCTGCCGCTGATCCTCACCATCGAGTTCGGCGACAACGGCCACTGGTGGCAGTCGAAGCAGGTGGTGATGGTGTGGACGGTCGCCGTCGCCGTGCTGCTGATCAGTCGCATTCCCACGCTGTCGGTGAAGACCGTGCGGGTGTCCCCCCGCGCGGTGGCCCCGTTGCTGGTCGGTGTCGGCCTGCTCGCCGCCGCGGTGATCACCTACCCGATGATCGCCCTGTCCGCGGCGCTGGTCATCTACCTGCTGCACATCCCGTACGCGGTCCGCCGCATGCAGTGGCTCTCCGTCCACCCCGAGGCGTGGGACGTGCCGCCGAAGGAGCGCAGGGCGATCCGCAGGGCGCACGGGTCCCGCGGCAGGCTCGGATTGCGTCCACCGCTGCGCCGAGTCGCGGGCGCCGCTCGGCGAGCTGTCCGCAGGCCGATGCGGGACCAGCCGATCACCCTGCCGCCGGACCCCCGGTTCCCCGCGACACCGCGCGGCCGGGACTGGCGGCGTACCGGTTTGCGCCGCAACGAGCCACCTCGGGACGACGATCCCGGCGAGCGCTGAGACCAGGTGTGGGACACGCGATAGGCGCGCCCCACACCTGGAACAGGCCCTAAGGTGCGTGGTGTGGGAGCACAGATCACGTTGACCGCCCGGCTGTCCCCGTCCGCGATCGATACCCGGCGCGGGGTGGTGCGACTGCATCCTGAGGTGCTCGACGCCCTGGGGCTGCGGCAGTGGGACGCCGTCCAGCTCACCGGGGCCAGGGTGAGCGCGGCGCTGGCCGCGGAGGGCGATCCGGCGGGCGCGACCGGGGTGGCCCTGCTCGACGACGTGACCATGTCGAACCTGGGCATCACCGAGGGTTCCGAGGTGGTGGTCGCGCCGGTCGACACCGCGCCCGCGCGGTCGGTGACGGTCGCGGGCTCCCGGCTCGCCACCACGGCGTTGACGCCGGAGACCGTGCGACTCGCGCTCGTCGGCAAGGTCCTCACCGCGGGTGACGCGGTGTCGCTGCTGCCGCAGGACCTCGCGCCGCCGCCGGGCACCGATGTGTCCGCCGTGCGCGGCAAGCTCTCCCGCGCGATCGGTATGACGTGGACGAACGAGCTGCTCACCATCACCGCGACCGAGCCGTCCGGTGTGGTCACCGCGGGTCCGTCCACAGTGGTCGGGTGGCGTGACGGCGCCCGGACCGGGGAACGGCGGGCCGCGGTCCCGGTCGGCGGCGATCCGGTGGTCCGGTCGAGCCCACCGGAACCGATCGACGCGGACGTCGCCGAGGCCGAGGTGCCCGCCTCACCGCCGCCACCGGTCACCGATCTCGTGGGCGCCGAACAGGTCGCGCGCACCCTGGCCGAGTGGTTCGACCTCGGGTTCAGCCGCCCGGAGCTGTTGGAGAAGCTGGGCGCGGCGGCACGACTCGGTGCGTTGATCAGCGGACCGGAGGGCGTCGGCAAGGCGACCGTGGTGCGGTCGGTCGCGGCGTCGGTCGCGGCGGCCGTGGTCGAGCTGTCCGGTCCGACCGTGGCCGTGCTTGAGGCGAACACCGCGTCCGCGCGGGTCGACTCGGCGATCGCGGCGATCCGCGCGCACTCCGCGGCCGGTCGGTCGGCAGTGCTGTTGATCACTGACATCGACGCCCTGTTGCCCGCGACGACACCACCGCCGGTGGCCACGATCCTGATCGACGCGCTCCGGGTCGCGATCAGCGTGCCCCGCGCGGCACTGATCGCCACGACAGCGCACCCGGAGGCCATCGACCCCCGAGTGCGCGGCGTCGAACTGTTCGACCGGGAGCTGAGCCTTCCGATGCCGGACGCGAAAGTGCGCACCGAGTTGCTGCGGGTGCTGTTCCGCGATGTCCCCGTCGTGTCCGATGTGGACTACGGCGCGCTGGCCGCGCGGACACCCGGTTTCGTCGCGGCCGACCTGATCGCGCTGCGGCGCGAGGCCGCGATCCGCGCGGCCCTGCGGCACAAGGCGGAGACCGAGCCCTGGATCGAGGCGGTGGACTTGTTCGGTGCGCTGGACACGGTTCGCCCGACCTCGATGTCCACTTCGGACAATCTGCGTACCGGCGGCCTCGCCCTCGATGACGTGGGCGACATGGTGGAGACCAAACAGGCGCTGACCGAGGCCGTGCTGTGGCCGCTGCGCTACCCGGACTCGTTCGCCCGCCTCGGCGTCGAACCGCCACGCGGGGTGTTGCTCTACGGGCCGCCCGGTGGCGGCAAGACGTTCCTCGTGCGCGCGTTGGCGGGCAGCGGACAGCTCAACGTGCTGTCGGTCAAGGGCGCCGAACTGATGGACAAGTGGGTCGGCGAATCCGAGCGGGCCGTGCGCGACCTCTTCCGCCGCGCGGCCCAAGCCTCGCCAGCGCTGGTGTTCCTCGACGAGGTGGATGCCCTGGCCCCGCGCCGAGGGCAATCGTCGGACTCCGGGGTGTCCGACCGGGTAGTCGCCGCGCTGCTGACCGAGTTGGACGGTGTGGAGCCGCTGCGGGACGTGGTCGTGGTGGGGGCGACGAACCGGCCGGAACTGGTCGACCCGGCGCTGCTGCGACCCGGGCGGTTGGAGCGACTCATCTACGTACCGCCGCCGGACGCTGCCGCTCGCGCGTCGATCCTCGCGGCGACCGCGCGAAATGTGCCGCTGGCCGCCGATGTCGTGTTGGAGGAGTACGCGGAGACGTTGGACGGGTACTCGGCGGCCGACTGCGCGGCGCTGATCCGCGAAGCCGCGTTGACGGCCATGCGGGAGTCGTTGGAGGCGGCCGAGGTGACGGCGGCTCACCTGGCTGAGGCGCGGAAGAACGTGCGGCCTTCACTCGATCCGGTGCAGCTCGCGGCTCTGGAGGCTTATGCGGGGGATCGTCGCTGACGTCCTGGTTCTCCAGGGCGGCTCGCTTGAACCGGTCGCGCCCGTCACCCGAAGCCGCCGTAGCGGTCGGGTGACGGGCGGTGCGGGTTATTCCTTGCCCGCGGGGCCCGCGTATTCCCTGGTGACGATGACGATCAGGCCAAGGCTGGAGTCCTTGAGGCCCTCGAAGCGGGGTTCGACCCGGATGCCGAACTGGGTGCCCAGCTCACGGGCCGCGGCTTCCTCTGCGGTGTTGGGGCGGTAGTAGACCGTCGTCGTGGGGATCGTGCCGCCCGAGTAGTTGGCGGTCTCCACGACGTTCCAGCCTCGGCCACCCAGGTCGGCGGTGATGCGGTCGCCAAGGCCCTTGACGTTGCTGTTGTTGTAGACGCGGATCGGCTGTTCGCGGGTGGTCGGCGCGCCGGGCTGACCGGGCGCCGGTTGGCCCGGTCCGGGCTGACCTGGCTGAGTGGGTTGGGTCGTGGGGGTCGCCGTCGGGGGCGTGGTCGAGGCCGGGGGCGACGTGGTCGGGGCCGTCGTCGGCGGGGGGGTGCTCGCGGCACTCGTCGTCGACTGGGGTGGACCGGAGGTACTCGGCTGGGGCTGGTTCGTCACTGAAGGTGGTGACGAGGTGTCGGCCTGTGGATCATCATCACCACCGGTGAGGGTGACGACTCCGATCACCGTGGCCACCGCGGCGACCCCCAGTAGGGCCAAGCCTGCGATGCGTCCTGGACGCGCCGGGTCGGTGCTCATCGTGGTTCCATTCCCAGCCTGCGGGCCGCGCGGGCACGCTGCCTGCTCGCGCGCAACCGACGCAGTCGTTTCACCAGCATCGGGTCGGCCTCCAAAGCGGCTGTCGTTTCGATCAGCTCGTTGAGCACCTGGTAGTAGCGGGTACTGGACATCTCGAACAACTCGCGGATGGCCTGTTCCTTCGCGCCCGCGAACTTCCACCACTGGCGCTCGAAGGCCAACATCGCGTGTTCCCGGTCACTGAGTCCGCCACCCGATCTCGCCGCGTGCGCGGCTCGCTTGGGGGGCCTGCCCGGCAGTTCGGGCACCTCAGCGGCGTCCATCTGGCTCCTCGCCTCACGGTCTGGCGAATCCGTGCTCCCGCACCGGAATCACACGGGTGTGATCCTTGGACGCCATTACACCACGTCACCGGTTGAAGTGATCGTCACGTCCACGGCGCGTCCGACTTGAGCAATCTCTACCCTGCGGGTATGACAGTTCACCCGATCCGGATCGTCGGCGATCCGGTGCTGCATCACCCGACGACGCCGGTCGAGCGGTTCGACGACGAGCTCAAGACGCTGGTCGAGGACATGTTCGAGACGATGGCCGCGGCCAACGGCGTCGGCCTCGCGGCGAACCAGATCGGGATCGACCTGCGTCTGTTCGTCTACGACTGCCCGGACGACGATGGCGTCCGCCATCGGGGGCTGGTGGTCAACCCGGTGCTGGAGTCCTCGGAGGTCCCGGAGGGGATGCCGGACCCGGAGGACGACTACGAGGGCTGCCTGTCGGTACCCGGCGAGACGTTCCCGACGGGTCGGGCGACGTGGGCGAAGGTGCGCGGGCAGGACGTCGACGGGGCGCCGGTCGAGGTGGAGGGGACGGGGTTCTTCGCCAGGTGCCTCCAGCACGAGACCGATCACCTGGACGGGCTGCTGTACCTGGACCGGCTGGTCGGCCGCAATCAGAAGGACGCCAAGCGGATGCTCAAGGCGAATCGGTGGGGGGTTCCCGGCCTGGCGTGGAACCCGGCCGTCGAGGACGACCCGTTCGCCGACTGATCACGACCTCGCCGCGCGTCCATCCCATGATTCGACCCCTCGGGACCCGCCGCGCGGACGACCGCGATAGTCGACCCTCCCCGTCGAGTTCGGCGCGTTCGACGGCACAATGATGCGATGACGACATCGGCCGCCGAGCCCGCAGTCGGCGACATCTCCGCTCGTCTCTACCTGGCGATCGGGAGGCTGTCGCGGTCGTTGCGGCGCTCGGGTAGCACGGGACTGGGCCACGGGTCCATCTCCGCACTGTCCACTTTGGCCAACTGCGGCGCGTTGCGGCTCGGTGATCTCGCGGGCAAGGAAGGCGTCGCCGCGCCCACGATGTCGCGGATCGTGGCGAACCTGGTCGACTCCGGCTACGTCCGGCGCGAGCCCGACCCGGTCGACCGGCGAGCCTGGCTCGTACAGGCCACCGACGACGGCGAGCGCATCGTCTCCGGGGTGCGCTCGACGCGGGTCCAGGAGCTGGGGCGCAGGCTCGACCGGCTCGCCGGACCCGAGCGGGACGCTCTGGTCGCCGCCATCCCGGTGCTGGAGGCGTTGCTCACCGAGGAAATGAAGCCCCAGCCCTCCGGCCCGAGCAAGTAGACAGACGCCGACTCACTTCGGCTTGAGGAAGGTCTCGGCGTCGGGCAACCGCCACAGCGGTGACACCGGGCCGACACCCTGGCCGAGTGGATAGGCATGGCGGACCGACTCGACGATGAATGCCTTGCCCGCGCGGACCGCGCTCGGCACGTCGTTGCCCTTGGCCAGGGCAGCGGTGATCGACGACGCGAGCGTGTCGCCGCTGCCGTGGGTGTGCTTGACCTCGAAGCGCGGACCGACCAGTTCGGTGAACTCGTGACCGTCGTACAGCAAGTCGGAGCACTCCGGGTCGTCCCAGAGGTGCCCGCCCTTGACCAGCACCCACTGCGGGCCGAAGTCGGCGAGGGCCTTGGCGGCGTCGCGCTGCTCGGCGCGGGAACGCACGTCGATGCCGGTGAGCAGTCGCACCTCGTCGAGGTTCGGCGTGATCAAAGTGGCCCGGGGGAACAGTTCGGTACGCAACCCGTGCAGCGCGTCGTCACCGAGCAGTTGGTCACCGTGCATGGAAGCGGCGACCGGGTCGACGACGAACGGCACAGACCCCGACCGCCCGATGTCGACCCGGTCACAGGCGGCGGCCACCGCGGAGATGATCTCCGCGGTGGCCAGCATGCCCGTTTTCGC
>JALZNB010000130.1 GCA_030857905.1 Actinomycetota bacterium | reverse complement strand
GTACTTCCCCGCGGTGAACCGAGAATTGCAACGCTCCATCGCCGCCAACGGCTTGGTGCTATCGCAGTTCTGGCCAAACGCCCCACCCACAAGGCAGACCTTTCCCATGCGCAACGCGACGATGAGTGCGTATGGCCGAGCGACCATCATCGTGGAGGCGGGCGAACACAGTGGTGCCCGCAGTCAGGCGCGATCCGCGATCGCGCACGGCCGACCGGTCATCCTGATGACGTCGGTCGCACAGGGCACGAACTGAGGTCGACAACTTGTCGGCCAACCAGGCGTCATCGTCGCCACCAGCGCGAGCGAGGCCGTCGAACAAGCCAAACATCTCATTTTCGGCGAAAGCCAATTGTCCAAACTTATGGCCTCGGTCGGTGCGTGATAGATGAGGCCGGCCGCTGGGCACTCCGGCTGGAAATGTGAAATCAGGTGGGGGCGTTCTTTCGGAACGTCCATTACGGACCGAGCGGCGCACATTGCCAGATTTGCGGCATACCTCCGACTGCCGATAGCAAACTATGTCATCGGTGCTATCGACATCAACGCGAATACTCCGACCGACTCGCCTCGCAAGTCATCATCCTCACCTATGTGAAGGGTCGCGCGCCCGGAAGTCCGCATCAGTCCGCCCACACGGTTCGAGCATACAAACAGCAGCCCTACCCGGCACCGAAATGTGCGCGGGACATGGCAGCCATGATCGCATCAGCGACCGTGCTGCACGGGGCGTGCATCGCTCGACGTCATGGACCATGGTCGAAGGTCACTTTCGTACCATCACTGACCAACCCGGGACGCGACCAACCCGCAGCGGGCTTGGCGAGGTCCGTCCACGACAACAACGATCAACATCGAAATCGAATCACTCTCGGCCTTGGTCCGGGAATAGCCGCTCAGGACCGTTCTGTACGAGCCGACCGCTTCACGGTCCCAGAGCGGTTCCGTCAGCACGTTGTCGGTCAACACGTCCTGGTGGTCGATGACTTGTGGACTTCGGGGTCGAAGATGCAATCGGCGTCGATCGCGCTCAAGGACGCCGGTGCCGCGCAGGTGACCGCACTTTGTGTTGCCCGGTGTGCAATGACGAATGGCCCGACCACAAGGAAATGCTGGATTCCCTGCGTGAACCGTACGACGCCCTGGTTTGTCCGGTTACCGGCTCCCACTGCCCATGATTGCGTGCCCTTTCGCCATCAGCCGTCGACGACGGTGAACTTCAGGCCCGCGGCCACCAGTCGGTCCAGTAGGGCGTCGCCCATGGCTACCGCGGTGGTCAGTTGGCCCGCGGTGGTCGGTAGGGCGTCGAATGCCAGTGACATCGCGGATTCGGCCAGCATCTTCGCCGTCTCGTCGTAGCCGGGGTCGCCGCCCGTCACCTCGGTCACCACGCGTTTTCCGCCGCCCGTGCCCACGAACCGGACCCGGAACCAGGAGCGCGCCCGCTTCTCCGCCGACGGTCCGTCACCGGACTTCTTGCGGCCGAGCAGCCAGTCGCGGGCGGGCGCGATCTGGGACACGGCGAACAGCGCGGCCACGCCACCGACGAGCCCCAGTGCGACCGGCAGTTTCTTGACCGCGACATAGTGGCCATAGGAGAACTCGGGTCCGTATCGCGGCAATGCCCGTGCCGAGCGCAAGACGATTTGCGGATCAATGGTCGGTGCGGGGAATACCCACGCCTCGGCCGTCTTGTCGAAATGAGGCTTGCCCGCCAGGCCGCGCACCTTGCGTCCGACAGGCCTGCCCTCCGCCTTCTTGCGCTCCCCGGCGATCCGCGCGCTGTCGCGGACGCGGGCGAAGCCGTTGACCGCCGAATGGAAAGTGCCCGCCGACAACGCGGCTGACGCGCTCACGAAGCCGTTCACGGCCACGGGAACGCCCTCGGGGAGCTGCTTGACGGTGAAGTACACGCCAAGGTCGTACGGGATGGAGTCGAACCCGCAGGCGTGGACGATCCGCGCACCGGTCGCCACGGCCTTGGCGTGGTGGCGCAGATAGGTCTGGTCGACGAACTCCGGCTCACCGGTGAGGTCGACGTAGTCCGTGCCCGATTCGGCGCACGCGGCCACGAGTGGGTCGCCATAAGCGACGTACGGCCCCACGGTGGTGATCACGACCCGGGCGGATTCGGCGACAGCGCGCAGCGACGCCGGGTCGGACACGTCGGCGGTCAGCAGGTCCATCTCGGCCAGCGCTGGGTCGATCGCGGCGAGCCGAGACCGCACGCCTGCGAGCTTGACCTGGCTGCGGCCCGCCAGCGCCCACGTGGCGCCCGCCGGGATGTGCCGGGCGAGGTATTCCGCGGTCAGCTCCCCGGTGAAGCCAGTGGCGCCGAACAGGACGATGTCGTAAGTGCGGCCGATGGGCATGCCCGAACATTACCGACGGGTAATCGAGACGGCCACCGTCAGGTCCAGGCCAGGGCCAATCCGATGTTGAGCATCACCAGGCCGCCCAGCGTCGGCGTCACCCAGGTCGGATTGGAGCGCTTGATGGTGAACGTCGTCGCGATGACACTCGCGAGGACCAAGACCAGCAGCTTGACACCCAGTTTGACCGGGTCGTACTCGGCGCCGGTCTGTGGGGCCAACTGCATCAGCGTGGGGCCGGTGATGAGTTGCAGTCCCAACCCGTACAGCCACGCCTTCTTCAACTGGGCTCCCGCACCGGCGTTGAGTTGGACGGCGAATGTCACCACGAGGACACCCACCCCCAGCAAGTGCAAGACCACCAGTGACACGCGAAAGAACTCCATGATCCACGCCCTTCGTGGGGGCGCGAGCCCGCGCCTGCCGATGATCACCCACGTTAGGACCCGTTTCACGAGTGGATCAGGGCGGGATGGTCTTGGAGTGGGCGGCGGTGATCGGCCCACGACCACGAGCGGGAAGGACGAAGTCCGTCGAGGCGGCGTCACACCCACGGTATGCAGCGACGACGCCGAAGCGCCACGTGTGGGTGACAGGCCGGATCGTGGCCTGATCGTGACAGGCCTTAGTCTGCGTACGTGCGCTTCGCAGCCCGCAGATCCGTGCCCGCTCTCCTGCTGTCGCTGTGTGCCCTTGTCGTCGCGGCAATCGTCGTGACGCCAGTGGCGCATGCGCAGCGGAGCACCGAGGTCCAGCAGCCCACTCAGGGCCAACGGACCGAACCGACGACGCCGCAACAGAGTGCGCAGTGCCAGAACCACGACCGACCACCGCCACCGATCGATACCTCGGAGGAGCCCAAGCCGGGCGAGCCGACCCCACCGCCGCTGGCGGTGCCGGAAGAGCCGGTCGGCGGCACCCGAATGGGTGAATGTGGGCTGGTGCACCCCGAGGGGGCCGCCGAGCTTCCCGGCGGCGTCACCTCCGCGTCCTGGGTGATCTCCAACATCGACAGCGGCGCCGTCATCGCCGCCAAGGACCCGCACGCCCGGGAACGTCCGGCATCGCTGATCAAGGTGTTGCTGGCCATCGTGGTGATCCGCGAACTACGCCCGGACAAGACGGTCTCCGGCACGCAGGCGGACGCCGACCAGGAGGGCACCAAGGTCGGTGTCGGCCCCGGCGGCGAGTACACCGTCAAGCAGCTCCTCCAGGCGCTCGTCATGCGCTCGGGCAACGACGCGGCACACGCTCTGGCCGTGCAGCTCGGTGGCGTTCCCGAGGCGCTGGCGAAGATGAACACCCTCGCCAAGGAGCTCGGCGCCCTCGACACGCGCGCCGCCACCCCGTCGGGCCTCGACGGCCCGGGGATGAGCACGTCGTCGTACGACTTGAGTCTGATCTTCCGCGCGGCCATGAAGCACAAGGAATTCGCCGAGGCCGTGGCCACCAGGAGCATCGACTTCCCCGGCTACGGCAAGAAGCCGGGCTACAAGGTCACCAACGACAACCCGCTGCTGCGCACCTACGAGGGCTTCATCGGCGGCAAGACGGGCTTCACCGACGACGCCAGGCACACCTACCTCGGCAGCGCCAAGCGCGGCGACGTTCGGCTGGCCGTGGTGCTGCTGCGCGGGGAGCGCAACCCGGCTCCGCTGGCCGACCAGGCGGCGGAGCTGCTGGACTACGGGTTCGCGGTGGCGAAGAGCTCGGCGAAACCCATGGGTCAGTTGGTCGACCACGCGCCCGAGGTACAGCCGAAGCCGGACTCGAACCGGGGCGGTTCGACGACCGGAGAGAGCGGCGGCGACGATGCCGCACCCGCACCCGTCGCGGACACCCAGCGGTCGGCCTTCGGGAACTACGGGGCGCCGCTGGTGATCGTCGCGGGCGCGGGCGTGCTCGTCGCGTTCGCGCTGTGGATTCGCAGCAAGCGGGCTCGCGCCGCCAGGGCCGCTCGGTCGGCATTGATGTAGCCGGTGAT
>JALZNB010000095.1 GCA_030857905.1 Actinomycetota bacterium | reverse complement strand
GGCCAACGTCGAGGAGATCGCCACGGCGAGCCCGAGGATGCAGGGCATCTCCCTCGGACCGGCCGACCTGGCCGCCAGTCGCCGGATGAAGACCACCCGCGTCGGCGGTGGCCACCCCGGCTACCTCGTGCGCACCGACCCGGTCGGCGATGACATCAATACCGGCCGCACCACCTACCAGCAGGACCTGTGGCACTACACCGTCGCGCGCATGGTCGACGCCTGCGCGGGGGCCGGAATCCTGCCGTACTACGGGCCGTTCGGCGATATCGCGGACGTGGTGGCCTGCGAGGACCAGTTCCGCAACGCCTTCCTGCTCGGCTGCGTCGGAGCGTGGAGCCTGCACCCGAAACAGATCGCCATCGCCCGCAAGGTGTTCTCTCCCGCGCCGGAGGAGGTGGCGTGGGCGCGCAGGGTGATCGAGGCGATGGGCGACGGTACCGGCGCGGTCATGCTCGACGGCAAGATGCAGGACGACGCGTCGGTCAAGCAATGCCGCGTGGTCGTCGAACTGGCGGACGCGCTCGCCGCCCGCGACCCCGAACTGGCCGAGGTTTACGCGGAGGCGACGGCATGACCGACCCGATCCTGCGTCCCCGCCGCTCGGTGCTCTACCTGCCCGGCACGAACGAGCGTGCTTTGGCGAAGGCCAAGACCCTGCCGGTCGACGCGCTGATCCTCGACTTGGAGGACTCGGTGGCCCCCGACGCCAAGGTCGAGGGTCGCGAGCGTGTCTGCGGCGTCGTGGATGCCTACGATTCGCGAGAAGTGACGATCCGCGTCAACGGCATCGGCACCCCGTGGCACGCCGACGACGTGCGCGCGGTGGCGAAGGCGGGCCCGGCGGCGATCGTGGTGCCCAAGGTCAACTCGGCCGAGGACGTACACGCGGTGGAGCGGGCGCTGGAGGCCGCGGGGGCACCCGAGCGCACCGCGATCTGGGCGATGCTGGAGACCCCGATCGCCATGTTGCACGCACACGCCATCGCGTCGGCCAGTGAGCGGCTGACGGTGCTGGTGATGGGAACCAATGACCTGGCGAAGGAACTGCACGCCGATCATGTGCCGGGTCGTGCGCCGCTGCTCGGTGGCCTGTCGCTCGCTTTGCTCGGTGCCCGTGCTGCCGGGAAGGTGATTCTGGACGGCGTCTACAACGACGTGCGGAACCTTGATGGGTTCGCCGAAGAGTGCTTGCACGGCAAGCAGTTCGGCTTCGATGGCAAAACCTTGATTCATCCGTCGCAGGTGGAACCGTGCAACCGGTTGTTCGCGCCGTCCGATGACGAGGTGGCGTACTCGCGCCGGGTGATCGAGGCGTTCGAGGCCGCCGCGAGTGAGGGCAGGGGGGTGGTCACGGTGGACGGCCACATGATCGAGAACCTGCACGTCGACAACGCCCGTCGCGTCCTCGCTCTCGCCCGCGCGATTCACGACTGCGGATAATCGACTATCAGCACGATCGTTCGGTCAGTTTACAACACTGACCGAACGATCGTGCGGGCTTTGGTTGGGGCCGCTGGTGCCGCGATGGGTGGTGTGATGCGGTGGCGCCGTACCGTTCCGTGATCTTGAGTGACGGTGACGCAACGCTTACGGGCCAGGTCGCAGACGTGACAGCGGGCCGTAGGTTGCCGTGAGATAACGCACAGATCACGGTATCGACTTGTCAGGACCCCACCCAATCAGGCGACTCTGTCCGCATGGGTAGACATCGTGATGACTCCTGGGAGAGTCGAGGTCTGCTGAGCCTGCTCACCGGGCGCGGCAGACGGCAAGACGACCTTTTCGATCGTTCCTTCCGTGCGTGCAACGGCTGTGGAGCCGACGTCTACGTGCTGGCCGAGGACTGCCGCGGTTGCGGCGACAGCCTCGACCTGCGGGCGAGTTAGTGGCTCGTCGCTAGAACGGCCAGTCGGCCTTGCCGCCCGCCTCAAGCAGCGGCACCATCCGGAATGTGGCATCGGTGAGGCCGCCGAACTCGTGCCGGTTCCCGTGGCCGGTGGCCATCGCCGCTCGCTGGTGGCCGCTGAGGTTGAACCCGTAGATCGGCACGTGCGCCGGGACGGTGTCGCCGACACCTTGGCCGTTGGCGATGGTCTGCATGTCCGAGATGATGAACACGCGGTCGTGGCGCCGATAGGTGGACCGCAGCGATTCGGCGATGTCGGTGCCGTGCCCGACTTCGCCGATCCGGCCGAGGAACCGATCGATCTCGCCGATCACCGACGCGCCTGTGCGGATCTTGTGCCGGAATGTGCCCGAGGCGAAACCGTGGATGTCCACGCTCTCGCCCTTGATGCCCAGTGCGACACCGAAGACAGCGGCGGCCTTGGCGGGGGTCACCTTTGACCGCGCCGAGAACGGGGTGCTCGTCATCGACCCGGACGTGTCCACCAGGACCAGCGATGTGCCGGGCAGTGCGGGCAGGTTCACCAGCGAGTGTCTCAGCGCGGTGTCGAGGGCCTGGTTCCAGCGAGGGTTCGACACCTTCTCGTAGGCGGAGAGGAACCGGAACGGGAACTGCCGCGACCGCGCTACCTGCTCCGGGTCTGTCAGCCGTGCCGCCACCGACGCCGCGACTTCGTCTGACACCCCCGCTTCGTCGAAGTTGCGCAGGTTCCGCAGCAGCGCCATGTAGCCCATGCTCGGGATGACCGTTTCCCACGCCGCCGCGTCCATCGGACCTTGCAGCCACCCGGCCAGCGCCTCCCAGGTCATGCCCGCGTCCCGCAGGCGCTGGTAGTCCAGCGCCTCCCTGCGGGCCTCGATCGGCATGGTGGCGAGTTCTTCGCGGGCGCGGAGGGTGCTCAGACTGTGGGGGATCGGGTTGTCCCGGTTGTGGCGGCGATCGAGGGCGTACTTGTAGAGGTCGCCCTGCCATGGCTCGTTCGCGTTCGGGTGTACGACGTCGATGACGTCGCCGAAGCGGAAACCGTTGGCAGTGCTGTCGTACTTCAGCAGCGAACGCTCGGAGTAGAGACGTCGAACGGCGTCCGCGACGCCCCTCTTGACCGGCTTGGGGATGTTGCGGCCGTGCACGGTGGTCCAGTACGCGAGCAGCTCGCCCGGTTCGTCGGCGCGCTGGAGCACGCTGTCCACAACGGACCGATTGGTGGTCGCGCACTCGGTGGCGTCACCCGCGTCGAGACGGGCCTTGACGAACTCGGCCGCCCCGACCAGTGACGCGGTGCGCATGTTCGCGCCCGTGCGCAGCCAGGCGAGGAATCGGCCGGTCCACTCGGGATCGGCGAGCGCGGCCTCGTGCACGAGCTGGGCGTAGCGGGTGTCGCGCTTCTCGGCCGACTCGTAGAACGTGTCCTCGCCCCCGAAGTTGCTGACCGCCAACAGGAACAGCTCGGACCGCGGGTCCCTGGCGAAACCGGGGCCACCCTCGAACGTGGTGCCGCTCGCCCGTGTCTCGGTCACGATCGGGGACCGCGGCGCCCGTCGAAAGTTGAACTTGCCCATGGGGCGTCCCTCCGCTGGAGGAGGACCGCGCACGTCAGAGGAAGCCCGAGATCGGAGTCGGCGGAGGCGTGTGACGCTCTACCGCTGAGCTATACCTGCGTAAAGCAGGCAGCGGGAGTCGAACCCGCGACCATCTCATCCGAATGAAGTAGCCCTCGCCTGCGCACCGGGCTTCCCCTGACGTTCGCAGCCCCCGAGATCAAGAGTGCCGACGGTGTGGCGGGTTCGAACCGCCCGCCCTCGCGGGCGTTCCAGGAGAAGTAACCGTTGGCGTCGCACCGGGTGCTGCGGAGAAATGTAGCGCCGGGAAGGCCGTCGGGTCACCTGTTTTCCGGTGCGCGCTGTGGGACGAACCACGATCGTTGCGCGAATCGGGACGCTCGGGTCGATACTGGCGGGTAACTCACGCGACGTTTAGGAGCTCGGATGGCCCGCCTCGCCCAGACCGCAGGACTGACCGACATCCAGCGCGAGATCCTCGCCACGGTCAAGGACTTCGTGGACAAGGAGATCATTCCGCACGCGCAGGAGTTGGAGCACGCGGACGCCTACCCCACCGACATCGTCGACGGCATGAAGGAAATGGGTCTTTTCGGCCTGACGATCCCGGAGGAGTACGGCGGCCTCGGCGAATCGCTGTTGACCTATGCCCTGGTGGTGGAACAGATCGCGCGGGGCTGGATGAGCGTCTCCGGTGTGATCAACACGCACTTCATCGTGGCGCACATGGTCAAGCAGCACGGTACGGAAGCCCAGAAGCGGCACTACCTGCCCAAAATGGCGGCCGGGGAGATCCGCGGCTCGTTCTCCATGTCCGAGCCCGACCTTGGCTCCGATGTCGCCGCGATCAAGACCAGGGCCAAGCGCGACGGCGACGACTATGTGATCGACGGCGCCAAGATGTGGCTCACCAACGGTGGCAGCTCCAACCTGATCGCCCTTCTCGTGCGCACAGACGAGGGTGCCGAGAAGGCCCACCAGAACCTGACGACGTTCCTGGTCGACAAGCCGACCGGCTTCGGCGAGGTCGCGCCCGGCCTGACCATCCCGGGCAAGCTCGACAAGATGGGGTACAAGGGCGTCGACACCACCGAGGCCGTCTTCGACGGCTTCCGCATCGGTGCGGGCCAGGTTCTCGGCGACGCGCCCGGCAAGGGTTTCGCGCACATGATGGACGGCGTCGAGGTCGGCCGGGTCAACGTCGCCGCCCGCGCGTGCGGCATCTCCATCCGCGCCTTCGAGTTGGCCGTCGAGTACGCCCAGCAGCGCAAGACCTTCGGCAAGGCCATCGCCGAGCACCAGGCGATCGCGTTCAAACTCGCCGAGATGGCCACCAAGGTCGAGGCCGCCCACCTGATGATGGTCAACGCGGCCCGCCTCAAGGACTCCGGCGAGCGCAACGACGTCGAGGCGGGGATGGCCAAGCTCATCGCCAGCGAGTACTGCGCGGAGGTGACTCAGGACTCATTTCGCATCCACGGCGGCTACGGCTACTCGAAAGAGTACGAAATCGAGCGCCTCATGCGCGAGGCGCCCTTCCTGCTTATCGGCGAGGGCACCAGCGAGATTCAGAAGACGATCATCTCGCGTGGACTGTTGCGTGAGTACAAGTCGCGCAACTAGTCCGATCAGCGGTTTCCCGCTTCATCACTGACGATGGTGTCAGGGCCTGCCGGTCAAGTGGCGGGCCCGTTGACGCGAGGAGGCAGTGTCGTGAGCGTGGTGACCGTGGGAGCCGAGAACTCCAACATCGTGGAGTTGCATTTCGAGGACGTCGGCACCGGGCGCCCGGTCGTGCTGGTGCACGGGTGGCCGCTCAGTGGCCGGTCCTGGGAGAACCAGGTGCCCGCGCTGGTCGAGGCGGGACACCGCGTGATCACCTACGACCGGCGGGGCTTCGGGCAGTCATCGCAACCGTGGGGTGGGTACGACTACGACACGTTCGCGGCTGACCTCGACGCGCTGCTGCGTCACCTCGACCTCACCGACGTCGCGCTCGTCGGCTTCTCCATGGGCGGTGGCGAGGTGGTCCGCTACATCGCCAAGTACGGGACGTCCAGGGTGACGCGTGCGGTGCTGGCCGCCGCGGTGCCGCCGTACCTCTACAAGAGTGACGACAACCCGGACGGTGGCCTCGACGACGCCACCATCGCCGAGTTCGAGAGTGGCGTCACCGGCGACCGGCTCGCGTTCATCGACGGTTTCGTGGAGAACTTCTTCGCCGCGGGCGACAAGCACGACCTGGTCAGCGAGCAGCAGAAGCGCTACGCCCGCGACATCGCGGCGGTCGCCTCGCCGAAGGGCACGTTGGACTGCGTCACCGCGTTCGGTCGTACCGACTTCCGTGACGACGTCGCCAAGGTCACCGTCCCCACGCTGGTCATTCACGGCGACAGCGACGCGATCGTGCCCTTCGAGGTCAGTGGGAAGCGCTCGCACGAGGCGATCGAGGACAGCACGCTGCACGTCATCAAGGGCGGTCCGCACGGCGTCAACGCCTCACACGCCGAGGAGTTCAACCGCGTCCTGATCGCCTTCCTCGCGGGCTGAGCACCGCACCAGGCATATCGGTGTCGCACACCGGGGGCAAGGTTGGCAGGATGGGGACCATGACCGGTGCTTTCTCCGGCGCCAGGCGGACCAGTCAAGGTCTGCCCAAGGTGCCTACCCCGCCCTCGGGCTGGCCCATCGGGTCCTACGGGACCTACCAGGAGGCCCACCGCGCGGTGGAGCACCTGGCGAGCAGCGAGTTCCCGGTCGAGGAAGTGACGATCGTCGGCGTGGACCTGATGCTGGTCGAGCGGGTGATCGGGCGACTGAGCTGGGCGAAGGTGCTCGGTACCGGCGCCCTGTCCGGCGCGTGGTTCGGTCTGTTCGTCGGTCTGCTGCTCGGGCTCTTCAGCCAGCAGCAGGCGTCGTTCGCCCCGATCCTGGTCGGACTCGCCGCCGGTGTGCTCTTCGGGCTGGTCTTCGCGGCGGTCGGGTATGCCAGCACGCGTGGCCGGGGCCGGGAGATCGCGTCCGCGACCCAGCTCGTCGCGGGCCGATACGACGTCCTGGCCCAGCCGCGCAACGCCGAGAAGGCCCGTGACCTGCTGGCGAAGCTCGCCATGGGTCCGAATGGTGGTATTACCTAGACCGAATGACGGTGCGCCCTGCGTCGAATTGCGGGCTGTGATCACCGGGCATAGTTTCAACTACACCCGGTGTGTGTCTCGCGTGCCGGGCGCACGCCGAGGTGCACTGGGTCACCGAGCCGCGCTCCTCCCGTGTCCATGGGAAGGAGACTGGCCGATGGGGAGAACTCCGCGTACCCGCGCCGGAAGGCGTCTGCTGACGAGCATGGCCGCGCTGGTGGCCATGGCCCCGATGATCGCGGGCTGTGGGGCGGAAGACAACGGCAAGACGATCAACGTCTACTACCCCGCCGAGCAGAAGTTCAGCGAAGTCGTCGCCGCGTGCAACGTCGCGGCGGAGGGCCGCTACGAGATCGTGCTCAACGTGCTGCCCAGGGAGGCGGACGGGCAACGCGAGCAGATGGTCCGCAGACTCGCCGCGGGCGACGCCGACATGGACGTCCTCGGGCTGGACGTGACCTGGATGGCCGAATTCGCCGAGGCGGGCTGGATCGAGGAGTGGACCGGCCGGGACAAGGCCGACGCCGAGAACGGCACCCTGGAAGGTCCGCTGGCGACCGCGCGCTGGAAGGACAAACTGTACGCGGCGCCGAAGAACACCAACGTCCAACTGCTTTGGTATCGCGACGATCTGGTCCAGCGGCCGCCCAAGACGTGGGCCGAGATGCTGGACATGGCGCGCGAACTCAAGGCGGGCGGCAAGCCGAGCACCATCCTGATGACCGGTGCCCAGTACGAAGGTCTGGTCGTTCAGTTCAACACCCTGGTCGCGGGCGCGGGTGGCAAGATCCTTTCCGACGACAGCACGCGCGCGGTCGTCGACGAAGGCGCGGTCCGTGCCCTCGGGGCGCTGAAGGACCTGGCGACCTCCGGTGTGGTCAGCCCGTCGCTGTCGAACTCCAAAGAGGACGACATCCGCCTCGCGTTCGAGTCCGGTGACGCCGCGTTCGAACTCAACTGGCCCTTTGTCTACGCGGCGATGAAGGAGGGCAACCCCGAGCTGTTCCCGAAGTTCAAGTGGGCGCCGTACCCGTCGATCGAACCGGGCAACGAGGGCACTGTCACGATCGGCGGGTTCAACCTCGCGGTGAGTGCCTACTCGGCGAACAAGCCGGAGGCGTTCGAGGCGACGAAGTGCTTGCGCAGCGCGGAAAGCCAGAAGATGTCAGCCTTGCTCTCCGGTGTCCCCCCGACGATCGAGTCGGTGTACGACGAGCCGGAGATGGCCGAGCCGTACCCGATGCGTGACACGATTCGCGAGGAACTGAAGAAGGCGGCCGTGCGGCCGATCACCCCCGCCTATCAGAACGTGTCCACCTTGATCTCCACGATTCTCTCGCCGCCGTCCAGCATTGATCCGGAAGCGACCGCGGAGCGCCTGCGCGGCGAGCTGCAGGACGCCCTGGACTCCAAGGGAGTGCTGCCGTGAGCCATACCGTCGAACGGCCGTCCGACGCGCCGCCCACTGGCAAAGGCGCCGACCGCAAGGTGCTCAGTGCGGGCAAGCGAGCTGAACGCAAACTCGGTCTGCTGCTGTGCGCGCCCGCCGCGCTGGTCATGATCGCGGTCACCGGGTACCCGATCCTGTACTCGATCTGGTTGTCCCTGCAGCGCTACGACCTCCGATTCCCGGACCAGCGCAAGTTCATCGGCATCGAGAACTACGTCACCGTCTTGACGAATTCCTACTGGTGGACCTCGTTCGGGGTGACCACCCTCATCACGGTCATCTCGGTCGCAATCGAACTGGTGCTGGGCATGGCGTTGGCGTTGGTCATGCACCGGACCATGGTGCTGCGCGGTCTGATCAGGACAGTCGCACTGATCCCGTACGGCATCGTCACCGTCGTGGCCGCGTTCTCCTGGCGGTATGCCTGGACTCAGGACACCGGCTACCTGGCACAACTGGTGGCGCCGGATTCGGCGCTGCTCACCGAACGAATTCCCGCGCTGGCCATCATCACCCTCGCCGAGGTGTGGAAAACAGTGCCGTTCATGGCTTTGCTGCTGATGGCCGGGCTCGCGCTGGTGCCGGAGGATCTGCTCAAGGCGGCCTCGATGGACGGCGCGAACGCGTGGCAGCGCTTCACCAAGGTCATGGTGCCGGTGATGAAGCCCGCCATCCTGGTCGCGCTGCTGTTCCGCACGCTCGACGCGTTCCGCATATTCGACAACATCTTCGTGCTCACCAATGGCGCGCAGGAGACCGGTTCGGTGTCCATGCAGACCTACAACAACCTCATCAAGGGACTCAATCTCGGTATCGGGTCGACCATGTCCGTGCTGATCTTCCTCGCGGTCGCGCTGATCGCGTTCCTGTTCATCAAGGTATTCGGCACATCAGCACCGGGCAGCGACGACGAGAGCAAGCGCTGATGGCCGCCTTCGGAGGGCCCGCCACCGCGGGCACCAAGGCCAAGTGGGGGCTCATCGACCTCATCGTGGTGATCTACGCGTTGGTGCCGGTGCTGTGGATCGTGTCGCTGTCGTTCAAGTCCAAGGAGACGTTGAAGGACGGCAACTTCATCCCCCGCTCGTGGACGACGCAGAACTACGTGGACATCTTCACCACCGACGAATTCATTCGCGCGCTGATCAACTCGATCGGCATCGCGATCATCGCCACGGTGATCGCCGTGGTGCTCGGCACGATGGCGGCCTACGCCATCGCCCGCCTCGAATTCCCCGGAAAACGGCTGCTGGTCGGGGTTTCGCTGCTCATCGCGATGTTCCCGCAGGTGTCGCTGGTGTCGCCGCTGTTCGAGATGGAACGCTCACTCGGGCTGTTCGACACCTGGCCCGGCCTGATCCTGCCCTACATCACCTTCGCGCTGCCGCTGGCGATCTACACGCTCTCGGCGTTCTTCCGGGAGATCCCGTGGGAGCTGGAGAAGGCGGCCAAGATGGACGGCGCCACGCCAGGGCAGGCGTTCCGCAAGGTGATCGCCCCGCTGGCCGCTCCCGGTGTGTTCACCACAGCCATCCTGGTGTTCATCTTCTGCTGGAACGACTTCCTGTTCGCCATCTCGCTCACCTCGACCGAGGCGTCGCGCACAGTGCCCGCGGCGCTGTCGTTCTTCACCGGGTCCTCGCAGTTCGAGGACCCGACCGGGACCATCTCGGCCGCGGCCGTGGTGATCACCGTCCCGATCATCCTGTTCGTGTTGTTCTTCCAGCGTCGCATCGTCGCGGGGCTGACGTCCGGCGCCGTGAAGGGTTGAGGTGAACCATGGCTGAGATCGTCTTGGACAACGTGACCAAGCGCTACCCCGACGGGGCGATCGGTGTCGAGAACATCGACATCGAGATCGCCGACGGCGAGTTCATCATTCTCGTCGGGCCGTCGGGCTGCGGGAAGTCCACGACCCTGAACATGATCGCGGGGCTGGAGGACATCTCCGACGGCGAACTGCGCATCGACGGGCAGCGGGTCAACGAACGCGCGCCGAAAGACCGTGACATCGCGATGGTGTTCCAGTCCTACGCGCTCTACCCGCACATGAGCGTCCGGGAGAACATGGCCTTTCCGCTGCGATTGGCCAAAGTGGACAGTGCGACGGTCACCAAGAAGGTCGACGAGGCCGCGCGCATCCTCGACCTGACCCAGCATCTCGAACGCAAGCCGTCGAACCTCTCCGGTGGCCAACGCCAACGGGTCGCGATGGGCCGCGCGATCGTGCGTGACCCCAAGGTGTTCCTCATGGACGAACCACTGTCCAACTTGGACGCCAAACTGCGCGTGCAGATGCGGACCACGGTGTCCAAGTTGCAGAAGAAGCTGGGCACAACCACCGTCTACGTCACCCATGACCAGACCGAGGCGATGACCCTCGGCGACCGGGTCGTGGTGATGCGCGGTGGTTCCGTGCAGCAGATCGGTTCGCCGCAGTTCCTCTACGAGCAACCGGCGAACCTGTTCGTCGCCGGGTTCATCGGTTCACCGTCGATGAACTTCCTGCCCGCCACCCTGGAGAACGGCAGGCTCAGCACCCCACTGGGCGGGGTCGCGCTGACCGACCGCATCCGTTCCCTCGTCGAGGCGGCCAACGCCCCACGCGAAGTGATCATGGGTCTGCGGCCGGAGCACTTCGAGGACGCGGCACTGCTCGACGACGACGCCAAAGCGGCGGGCGGTACTTTCGAGGCGACAGTGGACGTACTGGAGTCGATGGGTTCGGACAAGTTCGCCTACTTCACCGTCGAGGGCGACACGGCGACGTCGGCGGAACTCGACGAACTCGCGGCGGACGCGGGATCATCCGAGATGACCGACCACGGCACCCAGATCGTCACCCGACTCTCGGCGGCGTCCCATGCCAGCGAGGGAAACCGCGCCGACATCTGGTACGACGCGGACAAGCTCCAGCTCTTCGATCCCTCGAACGGGCGTAATCTGACGTACTCCGACTGACCCCTGTGGACAACTGTTTGCACAGATCCCGAGTTTTGCGCACCCTGAACCTCGTCGGACGCCTCAACTCCGAGGCGTCCACGGGGAACAGGGGAAACTCATGCGCGAGACCGTCCGCACGGCATTGCTGTCGATCGTCACCGCACTCGTGATGATCGGTGGTGCCACCGTGGCCACCGCCGATCCAAACCACTGCGACCACGGTGAGTTCTGTCTGTGGGGCGAGACCTACTTCGGCGGCGAAGCCCTGCGACTGAGTCTTTCCAGCGTCAACGCGGGAGAGTGCGTGCCACTACCGCCCACTCTGGACGGACGATCCCTGGTCAACCTGATGAACAAACACGTCACCGTCTACCAAAGCCGAGAATGCGCCACCGAGGGCGAGTTCGACACCTACCCAGGTGGCGGCACCTATGTCCCCGCGGCACCATTCGTCGTCCGCGCGATCCAGATCTACGCGCCATAGCCGCGCCTCACCTGACCGCAGGCACGGCATTCCCTGGGACTCGGTATCCGATCGGTGGGCTGAGAGGGCACGACCTTTCTGGCCCCCGGTCGTCCCGAAGTTCGGCATCGACGATGCCGATCCAGCCGATCTGCACGACCTACGTGGGCCTGCGTGACCTACACGGAAGTAGGCGATCCGGGTTTTCCGCACTGTCCTTTATGGACTTTCCAGCCAACTTCATATACCTGGGCAGGCGTGCCACGAAAGTAGGTGAACCACGTCTCGGTTATCGGCCTGTTCAGGTTGGTGCGGATGGTCACACCGAGGGTCGGCGACGGTCGCGGATGGCCGTCATGATGTCGTCGTCCCACCGATGGGTGCGGATCAGGCGGTAGCGCTCGGCGCTGACCCACAGGTATGCCTCGGCCTCGGTCTGGGTGTGGATCATTCCCGCTTGTCGGACCATCGCGACCACCGGCACGAACTCTTCTTCGTAGAACCGCCGCGCGATGGTCGGCCGGTCCAGGAACGTCTGTTCGTCCTGCATCAGGCGAAAGCCCCACGCCTCGACGGCTTCGCTCAGTTCCGCGTAGTCCCAGGGATGTGTCAGGTTGATCGCGGTCAGTGCGTCGACGGGCAGTGGGACCCGGTCCTGGAAGACGCGGCGGAAGTCCTTGACGATCAGGTCGCCGCGGTAGCGGATGCCCTCCGCCGAGGTGCGGGTGATGATCTCGGTGACGTACGCGTCGATGGTGGTCAGGTTCAGCGCGTGGGCCACCGACACCCGGTGGTGTCCGTCGACGACGAAGTGGAGGTCACCGACGCGGTAGACCTTGATCGGAGGGATCGATTCGCCTCGGCGTTGGGCCAGGGCGAGGCGTTCCCAGCGTTGGCGGGCGCGGCCGGAGGTGGGACGGAAACGGCGGTCGAAGTCGCGGGTGCGGTCGACGCCGCCGACTATCGAGTCCAGGGTGATCACACGTAGGCCCAGTCGGCGTTCGCCCGCGCGGCCGAGGGCGTCGACGACTTCGTCGAAGGGCAACATGATGTTCACGTCGTCCGGTTCGCGCCGCAGCCATGCCCCCAGGCGCGACATCACCTGGCGACGGCGCATCCGGAGGAAGTCGTTTTCCGCGTCCGCGTGCGGGAAGCCGGTGTCACGCGCCATCGTGGCCCTCCGCGCGGACGTCACGGCTCATGGGACGCTCCCGGGATCTCCAACACCCGGTATCCGACGGCGTTGATCACCCGCGTCGCTCCCATGGTCCGCTCCGGCACGGCCTCACCGTGCGGGTGGATGTGCCCGTGCACCAATATCGACGGTTCAAGTGCCCGCACCACCGCGTGCGGGCACAGGACTCGTGCTCGGCGGGACATCTGCGCCTTGGCCCACTGGTCGGGTCCCGAGTTGTGGCGAATCGACCCGCCGAGTCCCGCGACGCGTGGCCCGGCGACGGCGACCACCCGCCCATCGGCGTTCACCGTGCCCAGGGGGCCAGGCCATCGCGTGGGCATTCCGTCGCGGGTCCACAGGCCGAGGTAGTCGAACGGTAGGTCACCCGCCGCGAGCACGAGGTCGACGTCGTGTCCGCGAACCTGTCGGGTCCACAGCGGCTCGATGACCTCGTTGGATACCGCGAGCACCTTCGGCACCGGTCGAGCGTACGTCCGATCGCGTATCGATGTGATCTCGGCGAACGAGGGACACCGTGACGGGAACGGCTGGTGTTCGCGGCGCGTCGAACCGGATAGCGTGATCGTCGGAAACGATTGTCTCGCGGATGCCGGGGTCCGGCGCCCACCACGGGCGCGGTGATCCGATGGCAGGTGCCGAGGGGAGTTCGGGCGATGGGTGCTGGGCAGGATGGGGACAGGTACGTCACCGGCGGGGTGAACTGGGATTCCTACTCGCTGGAAGCGCTGGTGGCCATGGTCGCCGAGAACGCCAGCGCACCCCAGTTGGAGCGGCTGGCCGACGACTGGCGGGCCGCGGGCGCGGAGGTCATCGACGCGGCCTCGGTGTTGGACACGTCGTTGACCGACCTCATGGAGTACTGGTCGGGGACCGCCGCGGAACAGGCCCGCAAGGACGTCGCCCTCAACGCGCAGTGGGTCGCCGATCTCGGCGACACCGCGCGGAACATCGGTGACCCCGTGCAGGAGGCGGCCGGGGCGTTGAAGGCGGCGCAGGACGCCATGCCGCAGGTGCCCGGCAAGCCGCTGGTCCCGCCCGCGCAGGCCGCGGACAGCGCCGATCTGGGGTTCACCACGGGTGGCCCGCTGGTGTCGGCGATCAACGGCACGGCGGCGGGCACGGAGAGCGCCTTCACCGCGCAGCAGGAGGAAGCCAAGCTCAAGACGGTCGCGGTCGAGGCGATGAAGCGCTTCGAGGGTGCCGCGATCACCATCGATCAGACCACCCCGAAGTTCGAGGAGCGCAGTGACCAGTTGCGTGAACCGATCGATCGCACCTCAGTGCCGCCGCCGACCGACACGGTCGAGACCACGGTCTCCTATACGACAGACATGGAGCTGCGGTGGTCCAGCCTCACCGGCGGCGACCCGGGCACCTCGGCCCAGAGCTACGACGACGGCTCGTATCGATCCGGCGCGTCGTCCGGTGGCGGCGGGTTCAGTAGTGGTGGCTACACCGGAGGCAGCGGTGGCGGGATCGGTGGCGGAGCCATTGACGGCGGCGGCGGTGCCCGTCCGATCGGGCGTGGCATGGCGACCGGGCTGACCGAGGCCGCGCCGGGTGTCGGGCGGCCGGGCGGCATGTCCGGTGGTCCACTCGCGGCGTCGTCCGGTGGCGGTCACGGGATGGGGATGGGCGGTATGCCGATGGGCGGCGGGATGGGCGCGGGCGCCCAGGGCGGCACCGATGAACACCGCAGGCGCTACCCGTTCGACGCCGAAGATCCGTTCGCGCTCGACCAGAAGGCCTCGCCGCCAGTGATCGGGCTTTAGCGCCGTGGCCAAGGCCATTGTCGTCGTGGGTCGCGACAGTCAGCGGGGTCACATGAGTGGGAACGCTTGTCGTGATCTGCCGCCCGGCGAGGCCGCCGGGAAGGCGCTCGTGGGTGTACTCGGTCATTTCGGCGGTGCCGCCAGGCGCGTCGTGGGACTGTCGAACGCGGCGACCGCTCCTTCGCCATCGCACTAGGGGAGACCATGCGAAACGAGACATACGAGTCGATGCTCGCCGAGGACGCGGACGGATTAGCCGGACTGCGGACCGAGGACATCCCGCCGCCGATGCCGATGCCTGCCCCACCACCGCCGATGCCCGCTCCCGCACCACCGGCCCCCGACCCGATGCCCGCACCCGCGCCCCCACCCGCACCGCCGATTCCCGACCCGGTGCCCGCTCCCGCACCCGCGCCGCCGACCCCGGTGCCGTCGGAGCCCACGCCTGTTCCACCTACACCCGCGCCGTCACAGCCAGCGCCGGTCCCACCACCGGTCGAGGCCCCTGGCGCTCCACCGCCGGGAACCGGCCAGCCGGGAAACCCCGAGCCGGGACCGGGCCAACCCAGTAACTCCACTCCGGGAACCGGCGCGGACCAGCCGGTCGTCGACCCCGGCCTGCCGGGCGACACGCAGCAGTCGTTGGGCTTCTGGGATGTCGACCTCGACAAGCTGCATGGTTTCGGTTTGGCCGTCTCGTCGGCCAGGTTCGGGCTCGCCGCCGTCCAGGCCCGCGTCGCGCGGATGGAGGGCGACGACTACACCCCGAAGCTCGGTACGAGTCCGGTCGGGCAGCAGTTGGCCAGGAAGTTCGACGACCGGCTCAACAGTGCGGAGGGTTTGCGTCCGTTGCTCGCCGAGGCCATGCGCAGGATGGACCAGTTCATCGAGAGCGCCGAGAAGGTCCGCGACAATTACCGGGAGGCCGAGGCTTTGGCGGACGATTCGATGCGCAAGGTCGAGCGCGGGCGGGGCGGAACCGCATGACCGAGCTCTCGACCGGTCTTGAGCCGGAGATCGGGCACGGGCTTGATGAGGCATCGCTGCATCCGGCCGAGGTCGACCTGCTTTGTGCCTACGCCGAGATCGCGCCGCCGTTTCCGCTGCGCGTTCCGTCGCTCGGTGCCACGACGGCCGAGCGTCGGACGGTGTTCGGTTCGGCGCGCGCCACTTTGGCCGCGCGGGGTCTCGCCGATCATCGCGGCCCGCGCGGGGTAGCCGCCGATTTCGTCTATCTGCTGCGCGACGGCGTGGGTGCGCTCGACATGATCGTGACCCGGCGCGGGCAGGCCGTCGGCGCGCTGATCCTGGCCCGCCGTGAGGACGCGTTGTTGATCAGCCAGGACCGTGCGCGGGACGATGCCCAGGTGCGGTTGCGCGCGATGTCGGTGCATGACGCCGTCGAGCGGATGTTGCGGCTCGTGCCCGATCTGAACGCGGCGATGGCGGCCCCGTTCAGTCTGCCGAGGGACACCATCGGTCGGGTCCACCGCGAGATCGTCGGCATCATCGCCACACCGGGCCCGGACGGCCGTCCTCGGCAGATCGGCGCCGACGAGCTCGACCGCCTGTTGAGTGCCCACAACCTCGACGAACAGCTCGCGCGCCGCATGGTGACGAATCTGCAGCCCGTCCTCGGCAACGGCCAGGCCGGTGTCGCGGTGCGCAGGGGCTATGCCGACGAGTGGACTCGCTCCGGCGAGGAGTTGCGCTGGCTCGACACCGGTCGCGGCCGTTTCCGGCTCGCGGGCATGGGTGACTGGATGAGTGTGAACCCGCTGACCCGTGAGGAGTTGCGCGGTGAGCTGCGGGGTCTTGCTCAGGAGCTGTGGTGATGAAAGCCTTCTGACCAGCCCCGTCATCGGCTACCGTGACGGTCGGAAACGACGTTCTACCGCCAAGGGGGACTGCCGGTGATCACCGATCTCGACCAGTTGGTGCGCCGGATCCAGCAGCAGGCGGCCGACGCGGCCACCGCGCGGTCGGCTGCCGAGCAGGACCGCAGGCGCAGGCGCGAGACCGATGACTCCTACGTCAACGGCGGCGTGCACTGGGACGGTTTCAGTCTCGAATCGTTGCAGCGCATGGTCGGCGACCACGCCAACCCGAGCCAGCTCGACATGCTCGCGGGCGAGTGGGCCAGGCACGGCGAGCGTATCGGCACGTCATCGCGCGAGTTGTCGAAGTCGCTCGGCAGGCTCTTGCAGTTCTGGACTGGCGGCGCCTCGCAGGAGGCCTCACGCACGGTTGTCACCAATGCGTCCTGGTTGGCCGAACTCGGCGCCACCGCGCAGCGGATGGCCGATCCCATCGAGGACGCGGGCGGTGCCTTGCGTTCGGCGCAAAGCGCGATGCCCGGTGCGCCCAGCAGCGCCTGGTACGCCACCGCGGGGGGTGGCGCGGCCGCCGGGTTCGCCATCGGCGGCCCGATCGGTGCGGCTTTCGGCGCCGCACTCGGCGGTATCGCCAGCGCGTTCGGGTTCGGCAGCAACAAGAAGAAGCTCAAGCGCAAGGCCGTGCAGACCATGCAGCGCTTCGAGGCGGCCGCACTCGGCATCGATGGCGCCACGCCTCGATTCGAGCGCCCGGCCGAAGGTGTCGACCCGGGCACATCGCCGGGCGGCACGCGTCCGCCGAGTACCGGTGTCCCCGGCCCAGGTGTCACGGTGCCTGGTGGCACCGGCCGTGTCCCCGGCACTACCGCGCCGCCGCCGGAGTGGAACGGCGTGCCGGGTCTCGGTACCTCGCCTTCGACGGTTCCCAGCTTCAGTTCGGGTTGGGAAGGTCGTTGGCAGGGCCTCACCGGTTTTGGTGGTGGTGGAGGTTTCAGCGGTGGCGCGGGCGGACTCGGCGCCGGTGGCGGTGGTGGCTCTGGTTTCGGCAACCTCATGGGCGTGCCGGGTGCCGGTGTCGGCCGGGGCTTCGGGTCGGGGGCGGGTTCCGGTGCCCTCGGCGCGGGTGGCCGAGGGGTGGCAGGCGGTGTCGGCGGTCGAGGTGGTGGTCGTGGCGGGGCCAACGCTGGCCGATTCGGCAGGGCGACCGGTTTCGGCGCCAACGGCTACGGCGGCGGCATGGGCGCGGGTGGCGCCCGCAAGGAAGAGGACGGCGAACACCACCGCAGGGTGCCGATCGAGGAAGACCCGTTCGCCATCACCGATCTGAAGGCAGCCCCACCGGTAATCGGTCTCTGACGACCGGAACGACTCCCACGGACTGTGTTGCGCCGCCGAGGAAGGGCCTCATGTACATCGACGAGTCGGAAGACACCGGTGGTTGGCGGGTCGAGCCGGAGCGGGTGCGGGAGTTCGCCGCCGCGGTCGAGGAGGTGCGTGCCGATCTGGATTCGATCTTCGCCGAGGTGGGAGAGCTCACCGGTCCGGCCTACCTGCCGATGCTGGGCACCAGCCCGGTCGGTCAGGAGTTGGCCGACAAGTTCACCGATCGGCTCGGCAGCGAGACCGGACTGCGTGGGCAGCTTGAGCAGGCGCTCACCCGGATGAACGAATTCGTTGCCAGCGCGGAGAAGTCGGCCGCGGGCTACCAGCACAGCGACGACCATTCCGCCGCGCGGTTCCGCCGGCCCTGATGGAAACGCGCGACAGGAACGGCGTGGCACTGCACCCGGTCGAGATCGATCTGCTGTGCACCTTCGCCGAAGTCGAACCTCCCTTTCCCATCGAGGTCACGCCCGCGGGTGAGACCGACATCGAGCGGGCGGTGCGCTTTCGCGGTGCCGCCGAGAATCTGGTCGACCGCGACTTGGCCGACGAACGAGGTCCCCTGGATGTCGCCGAAGAGTTCGTCTACCTCTTGCGTTCCTGCACCGGGGTCGTCGATCTCCTGATATCGCGCGACGACGGCCATGTGGCCGTCGCCCTGCTCACCGCCCGCGACGAAGCCCTACTGGTCATCCAGGACACCGCCGACCCGTACGGCATGATCCGGCTGCACCCGACCACCCTCGACGAGGGCATGACTCGCCTCTACCGAATGATCCCGCGCGCCGAAACCCCGTTGACGGCACCTTTCAGCCTGCCGCGGCGAGCGGTGCAGAGCGCCTTCGAGGCGATGCTCGCCGCGACACCGGATTCCGGCACACCGGTCACGCTCGCCACGGACCGAATAGAGGAAATCCTGGCCGCACAAGGCATCGACGAGCGGATAACCCGCCGAATGGTGTCGCACCTGCAACCGGTCCAGGGCAGCGGCCAGGCGGGTCTGGCTCGCCGCGACGAGACCGAGGACCAGTGGCGTCGTACCGGCACCGAATTCCACTGGATCGACACCCCCAGAGGCCGCTACCGCCTGGCCGGTGACGCCGACTGGATGAGTGTCAATCCCCTTGGCGCGGAAGAACTCCGCGCCGAACTCCGCACTCTCGGCACCCAGGCCCACACCTAGCAGGCGGCGCGACTCAACCAGCGGGGCTTTGCGCGATCAGGATGGTCACCACGGTGATCCAGGTGATGACGATCGCCAAGAGCCAGAATTTCAGATTGCCGAGCAGCCGGGTCATGGGAAACCTCCCTCGAAGATGTGAACGCCCTACACGCGCGGCCGGGGGGTGCCCCCGGCTACAACCATCGGTTCTTGCGGAAAACTCGATACAGGATCACGCAGGCCGCGAAGATGATCAACATGATCAGCGGGTAGCCGAACTTCCACTTCAGCTCGGGCATGTAGTCGAAGTTCATGCCGTAGACACCCACCACCATCGTGGGCACCGCGATGATCGCCGCCCACGAGGTGATCTTGCGCATGTCGGTGTTCTGCTGCAGCGTGATCTTCGCCAATGTGGCGTCCAGCAACGTGGTCAGCAGTTCGTCGAAGCTGGTGACGCGCTCGGAGACCGTGGTCAGGTGATCGTCGACGTCACGGAAGTACGACCGGACCTGTTCCGGGATCAGCGGCGATCCGCCCTCGGCCAGCTTGCGCAACGGCGTCGCCAGGGGCATGACCGCGCGCCGAAGTTCCAGGATCTCCCGTTTCACCAGGTACATCTGCTCGGCGCTGATCGGACTGCGCGGGGCGAAGACCGCCTTCTCGATCAGGTCTATGTCGTTCTCGAACGCCGCGGTGACCGCCAGATAGCTGTCGACCACCGTGTCCGCGATCCC
Source organism: Actinomycetota bacterium (assembly GCA_030857905.1). Classification (GTDB taxonomy): domain Bacteria; phylum Actinomycetota; class Actinomycetes; order Mycobacteriales; family Pseudonocardiaceae; genus Actinokineospora. The sequence goes on along the minus strand of JALZNB010000095.1, from coordinate 2,823 downwards.
GTGCAGCACCGCGGCTGGCCCGCCGCGAAGGCGATCGGGCGCGCTCTCCAGCTCCCCGCGCAGCTCGTGCAGACCGGAGTGCTTGCCGTGTCGCACGGTCACCACGTAGTCGGCGCCGAGGAAGACCATGATCTCCCCGGTCTCCACGATCTCGTTGGCCGTGGTCGGGGAGTCGTGTGCGACGTAGCTGACCGTCTTGAGGACCATGAACAGGTTGTCGTCGTAGCGTTCCAGCTTGGGCCGCTGGTGGGCGTGCACAGCGTCTTCCACCGCCAGCTCATGCAGACCGAAGGTCTCGGCGACACCCTGGATCTGGCGCGCGTCCGGCTCGTGCAAACCGATCCACACGAAGCCCTCACCGCGTCGACGGACCTCGGCGATGGCGTCGGTATGGGTCCAGTGGTTGGGAAGACGCTCGCCGTCGACGTAGACCGCGCAGTCCACGACATAGGCCGACAGCGGCACCGGGGTCGGCGCTGTTGTCGGGGCGTAGCGGTGGCCTCGGCCTCTCAGGCCGCCGAGCGAGGGAATGGACGGCATCGCGGACCTCCACGGCTTACGTCGTCAGGACACGACGGACCGAAGGGCGCACGGGCCACTCCGGCGACGGAGCGTCCCTGCCGAAACCACGGGGTCTGCCTTAGCGGCAGGCTCCTCCGGAGGGGACGCGGGTACTACTGCAACCAGTCGCGTGTTCATGACCATGTGGGTCGCTCATGCGTCCTCACCTCCTCAGGGCCGGGGCGGCTCGCGCTCGCCAGTGCTCCAGCCTACTCCTGCGTGTCGAGGAATGAACCGCCGGTCCGCCCCAGTCCTGCTGTCGCCCATGCGGGTAGTTCCGCACGTCACAGTCCGGTTGCACGGGCGCGCGGGGGGCCGTACACAGTTCCTACCCGTCGGTCACTTGCGGCGCGGACACCATCTGGAGGCAAGGTGCAGTTCGGTCGGTACTACGAGGAGTTCGAGATCGGCGCGGTCTACAAGCACTGGCCGGGCAAGACGGTGACCGAATACGACGATCACCTGTTCTGCCTGCTCACGATGAATCACCACCCGCTGCACATGGACGCGCACTTCGCGGAGAACACCACGGATTTCGCCAAGAACGTGGTGGTGGGCAACTACGTCTACTCGCTGCTGCTGGGCATGTCGGTGCCGGATGTCTCCGGCAAGGCCATCGCGAACCTTGAGGTGGAGTCACTGCGGCACGTGAAGCCGACCTTCCACGGTGACACCATCTACGGTGAGACCGAGGTGCTCGACAAGACGCCGTCGAAGTCGAAAGATGACCGCGGCGTGGTCTACGTGGAGACTCGCGGATACAAGCAAGACGGAATTGTCGTGTGCGTCTTCCGTCGCAAGGTGATGGTGCCCAAGCGCTCCTACGGTGAGGCGCGCGGGGGCGAGCAGCCCGGCCGACCCGAGCCGAGGGCGTAATGCAGCAGCGAGGAGCGCCGTGACCGCCATCGTGGACATCCAGCAGCGGTTGCGGCGCTTCGCAGAGGTGGAGGCGTCGGGGTCGCCGCTCTACCAGCACCTCGCCGCGCACGCGGCCGAGGACGACGACGTCATGGGTCTGCTCACCGACGCCCCTGATGGCTTCGCCGCGCCCACCTTGTTGCTCGCGGCGGCGCACCGGGCGTTGCAGGCCGAGCCCTTTCACGATCTGGTGAACTACTACCCGTCGATGGGTGGCAGCTACGGCGTCGACTCGGGGACGTGGCCGCTGTGGCGTTCGTTCGTGGTCGAGCGCGCCGCCAAGATCCGCGGAATCATCGCCGCGCACACCACACAGACCAACGAGGTGCGCCGCGCGGCGTTGTTGTTCCCGGCTGTCGCCATAGCCGCCAAGCAGGCGAAGAAGCCGATCGGGTTGTTGGAGGTCGGGTGCAGCGCGGGCCTGTTGCTCGATCTCGGCAAGTACGCCTACCGCTATCAGACCGAGGCAGGCCAGATCGTTGCCGGTCCCACCAAGACGCCACTGGGCCTGCACTGCGCGGTCTCGTTCGCGCCGGACGCCGCGTTCCCGACGCTGCCCAAGAAGTTGGCCGTCGCGGCCAGGGTCGGCCTCGACCGGGAGCCGGTGGATCTGGGTGACGAGCAGGCCGCCGCGTGGTTGGAGGCGTGCATCTGGGCTGATCAGCCCGAACGCCAGCGCCTGTTCAGCACGGCAGCCGCTTTTCAGCGTAAAGATCCACCGGAGCTGATCAAGGGCGACGCGGTCGCTGATCTCTCGGCCGCCGCCGAGCGCGTCCCCGCCGATGCGCCGCTGGTGTTGATGACCAGCCACGTGTTGACCTACCAGTCGCCCCAGGTGCGGACCGAGTTCTTCGACGCCGTCGAGGCGATCGGGCGTCGGCGCCCGTTGTGGTGGGTGAGCAACGAGAGCTACGAGGCGATTCTGGAGCGCGCGCTGCCCGGTCGCGACGACCTTGTCCCGGGCGACGGAGAGCCGGTCTACGGGGTTCTCGGGTTCATCAGGTGGGACGGTGGCGAGCCGGTCGCGACAGCGCTCGCCCGTACCGCTCCCCATGGGGAACGCATGACCTGGCTGGTCTGAGCACTATCGGGGGACCATGTCCCACTCGCGGAGCGTGTCCGCCAACTGGGGCACGAGCTCGTTACTCCGTTCCAGTGTGGTGAAGATCCCATGGTCCACCCAAATGGCTTCCAGAGCGTCATCACCGGCCATGATCTCACCCCCAGTCACCGTGGCGGCGTAGTCGTGGATGTCGTACACCCCGTTGGGCGCAGGCCGCAGAACCGAGCCGACGAACCGGTCGATCGCCACGTCGAGGCCGGTTTCCTCGCGTAGCTCACGGG
>JALZNB010000094.1 GCA_030857905.1 Actinomycetota bacterium | reverse complement strand
GCCGAGGGCCGCCGGTCTGCTCGAACGGATGGGCGCGAGCGCGCCCGAGCTGCTGGACCGGCCGCTCGTGGTGCACATCGTCGATCCGTTCCCGGCTGGTGCCGGTCGGGTCTGGCGGCACGATCAGTCGCCGCTGCTGCGGATGAACTCGATGGCCGAGGACGTCACGATGTTCACCGATGAGACCGTGGTGTGCGAGGGCCCGGTTCGCGCCGGGCCGTCGCTGTTCGAGTGGTCGCGGCAAGTGTCCGCCGAGGACCTGCCCGCCGATGTCCTCGATGAGCTGGCGCTGTTGCGGTCGACGACGTTCCCCAGCAGGCGGTTGCAGAGCGCGTATCTCGAGTGGTTCCTCTACGATGTCATAGAGTCGTTGCCGGACAACATGTCTGTCGAGGTGCATCCGACTCGGGTGAACGGCATCTCCGGTCGTCTGGTGCGTCTGGATGGGGTGGCGGAGCCATTGGTGGCCGATGTGGTGGTGCTGGCACTGGGCCACCTGGACGCCGAGACGGAACCAGAACACTTGGCACTGACCGAGTATGCCTCGGACAACGGTCTGTTCTACCTGCCGCCCGCGTACTCCGCCGATGTCGATCTGTCCGATGTGGACCCCGGCGCTGATGTGGTGTTGCGCGGGTTCGGCCTGGCTTTCATCGACCTGATGGTGTTGCTGACCGAAGGCCGAGGCGGTCGCTTCGAGGAAACGCCGGAGGGCCTGCGGTATCTGCCGTCCGGGCGTGAGCCGAGTATCCACGTCGGCTCCCGGCGAGGCGTGCCGTACCACTCGAAGACCGGTTACCGCCTGCAAGGCGATCCGCCGCTGCTGCCCATGTTCTTCGGTGCGGACGTCGTCGACGACCTGATCTCCCGCGGTGCGCTGGACTTCCGCACGGACGTGTGGCCGGTGCTGGCCAAGGAGATCGCGTGGGGCCACTACCGCGAACTGTTCACCGGCCACCCGTCGCGGGTGCTGATCCCGTGGCCCGACTTCGCCGACGAGTTCACGCGGCTGGAGTGGTACAGCGCGGAGATGGCGGAGCTGATCGACCGGACGGTGCCCGCCGCCGAGGACCGGATCGACTTCGAGGCGCTGGACCACCCGTTCGCGGGCCGGAGGTTCGCCTCATCCGATGACCTGCAGGAAGCGTTGCGCGACTACATCACCTCGGACATCGCGCGGCGGTCGGACGCGACGCACAGCGCCGACCTGGGCGCGTTCATGGCTCTGCTGTCGGTCTTCGGTCAGCTTCCCCGGCTGCTCGCCTCGCCCGCGATGGAACCGCGGTCGCGCCGCGAGGACGGCGACGGCTGGTGGTTCGGCTACTTCAACTACCTCGCCAGCGGACCGCCGCCGGATCGGCTCGAGGAACTGTTGGCGCTCTCCCGCGCGGGCGTGGTCCGGTTCCTCGGCGCGGACATGTGGGTTCGCGCCGAGGACGGCGTCTTTCTCGCCGGTGGCGCGTCCACGCCGGAGATCGTCCGGGCGACCGGACTGATCGAGGCCCGCCTGCCCATACACAGCCTCTCGCGCACCGCCGACCCTGTCCTGCGTGGTCTCGCGGAGTCCGGCGAGGCGACGGAGGAGAACCTCGCGGACGGCATATCCACCGGCCTGGTCGTCGTCTCACCGGACGACGGCAGGCTGATCGGCGCCGATGGCAAGGCGCACGCGCACTGGTTCGCGCTGGGCCCCTTCACCACCGGCCGCGCGTACACCGCCTTCTCCCGTCCCCGCGCCAACGCCCTGGCCTTCCGGCAGAACGATCGCGTCGCCCGTGCCGTCCTGCGCACTCTGGCCGCAGTGGCGCAGGCGCGCGACGTCCACTGAACGCGGTGGTCAGCGCGCCAGGACCCGCTTGATTCCGACCAGCTCGCGGTAACGGGCGCGGCTCGCGAAGTCGGCCATTCGCCACACCGCGGGCTTGCCGACCTCCGAGCACAGGTGCAGGACCTGGTCGTCGCCGATCCACACGCCGACGTGGGCTCCCCAGGCGTCGGCGGTCTTGTTGAACAGCAGCAGGTCCAGCGGTTCGGGATGGGACACCCTGATGGTGGCGGTGTCCGCCCAGAGTTCGCTCGACCGGGTGGGCGCGACGTGGAGCCCGAAATGCGCCAGCACGGCATAGGCGAACCGTTGACAGTTCGCCCCCTCTCGCAGGTCGGAGACCATCCCGGGAATCCGGGTGATCACGAACGGCACATTCCACATCCACTGCGGTAACAGGGTGATTCCCTGAGTAGTTCTACTCACCTGACCACTATGACCTACTGAGCCGTGATCGACAGCCAAACCGGAGGACTCACTTTCGCGTCGATCGCGGGCGCGCACACGGGGGATAGGGGTGAGCCGAGCGGAGATCATCCGGATGGCCCCTGCCGAGGAGATCGTGGCTATGGTGCGACCGTTGACCCAATCGACTCGGGTGAAGGCGAGACAGGGGTGACCTGGGCTGTTCTCAGGGTGTCTACGGGTGCGCGAGCGACCTCGGTATCAAGGGAACGGCTATGGCCTCTCCGAGGTGTCGGTCGTCCTCAATGGACTTCCGCTGGGCGGAGGTCAGGAGACCGCCGGAGTCGCGAGCTGCCTTCGTACTCGGGTGAACAGTTTCGCGCTGTTCATCGCCATCACCCCGATCGTCTCGCCCCCGCGGTGGTAAGCGGCGACGAACTTGCGGTCGTCCGGAGATCCGTCGAGCACTTTGATGCCGTCGGCGTCCCTCGTGTTACCGGCGAACTGGAGGCGTACCCCGTATTGGTCCGACCACACGTACTCCGATGGCCGATAACGCTCGATCGTGGCGCCCGCCAGAAGGTTGCGAATCGCCGTGGCGGGCTGCTCGGCGGCGTTGGTCCAATGTTCGTGGCGGACAAGGGTGCCATCGTGATTCCGGTATCTGGCGACGTCGCCGACGGCGACAACTCGCGGCACGCTAGTGACGCAGCCCGCGTCACACAGCACGCCGTTGTCGACGTCGATGCCAGAGCCGGTGAGCCACTCGGTGACAGGGCGCATCCCCACTCCAACCACCACCACATCGGCCGGGATGGTGGTGCCATCCGCCAGTTCGACACCGGTGACCCGGCGGCGACCGTGGTGACTGACGCTGGTGAACCCCCGTACACCGATTCCGCTCCGCAGCGCGACACCGTGGTCGGCGTGCAACGCGGTGCACACCGCGGCCATGTCGGCCCCGAGTACCGCGGCCAGTGGTGCCCGCATCGCTTCGACGATGGTGACGGGTAGACCGAGGCCGTGACAGGTGGAGGCGACTTCGGCGCCGATCCAGCCCGCGCCGACCACCACTACCCGGCTCGCCCCCTCGGTCAGTTCGGCACGCAGCGCGGAGGCATCCTCGATGGTGCGCAGGGTGTGCACCCCGTCGAGGTCGCCGCGGCCGGGCAGCGTTCTCGGTCTGCCGCCGGTGGCGACCACGACGGCGTCGGTGGCGATCTCGGTCCCGTCGGACAGGCTGATCCGGCCGGTGCCGGTGTCCAGCCG
>JALZNB010000081.1 GCA_030857905.1 Actinomycetota bacterium | reverse complement strand
GTCACCGTGTCCACGGTGACCGCGCAACTGCTCTACGAGATCCAGGGTTCCGACTATCTGGGACCGGATGTCACCTCACGGTTCGGGTCGATCTCGCTGACCGAAGACGGTGTGGATCGGGTACGCGTCAAGGGGGTGCGGGGTGGGCCACCCCCGGAGCGGGTCAAGGTATGCGTGAACACCCTCGACGGCTTTCGGAACTCGGCCACGTTCGTCCTTTGTGGACTGGATATTCCGGCTAAGGCCGAGCTGGCGCGGCGGCAGCTTGAGGCGGCCGTGGGAGCCGAGGGACTGACGTGGACACTCGCGCGTACCGACCACGAGGACGCCGACACCGAGGAGGCCGCGAGCGCGTTGCTGCACGCGGTCGTCAAGACCCAGGGCGCGGCCAGGGCCAAGGCATTCTCGCGGGCGACCGTGGAACTGGCGCTGGCCTCATACCCCGGCTTCACCCTGACCGCCCCGCCTGCGGAAGGCACACCGGTCGGGGTATACCGGCCGGAATACGTCGATCGGGCCGACGTGGAACAGGTCGCGGTGTTGGCCGATGGGACTCGACGGGTGATTCCCGTGTCTTCCGGGGTGTTCATCGAACCGGTGTCGACTGAGACTGTGACCGAAGTGACCGACTTTGGGCCCACGCGACGGGTCCCGTTGGGATCGGTGGTCGGGGCGCGCTCCGGGGACAAGGGCGGGGACGCCAACCTCGGAGTGTGGGTCCGGCGATCCGAGGCGTTCGACTGGCTGCTTGGCGTGCTGACCGTCGACCGGTTGCGCGAGTTGCTGCCGGAGACACGTCAGCTTGAGGTCTCGCGGCATCCGTTGCCGAACCTGCACGCGGTCAACTTCGTCATCCACGGGCTGCTCGGTCAGGGTGTCGCCGCGTCCACCCGGTTCGATCCGCAGGCGAAGGCGCTGGGCGAGTGGCTGCGGTCGCGGCACATCGATGTCCCGGAGGTGTTCCTGTGAGCCCGTTCGACACGCCGGAGCGGGCCCAGTTGCGCGCGACCGTGCGCCGCTTCATGGAGACGGAAGTGCTGCCATATCTCGACTCTTGGGAGCGCGACGGTTCCCTGCCCCGTTCGCTGCACGTCACCGCGGGCGAACTCGGGTTACTGGGCGTCGCGTTCCCGGAGTCGGTTGGCGGCGGTGGAGGTGACTTGATCGATGCCATGACCGTTGTCGAGGAGATGCACTACGCGGGTGCCACCGGCGGCCTCATCGCCTCGCTCCTGACCTGTGGGATCGCGGTGCCGCACCTGGCGGCCGCAGGGGACGCCAACCAGGTGTCGCGCTGGGTGCGGCCGACACTCGGCGGCGAGATGATCGGCGCGTTGGCGATCACCGAGCCGGATGGCGGCTCCGATGTCGCCGGGCTGCGGACCTCCGCGAAACGAGACGGCGACGACTTCATCGTCAATGGTGCCAAGACATTCATCACCTCCGGTGTGCGGGCGGATTTCGTGACTACGGCCGTCCGCACCGGGGACGCGGGTGCGCACGGGATCTCGCTGCTGGTCATCGAGAGGGACACCCCCGGCTTCACGGTCAGCCGACGCCTGGAGAAGATGGGGTGGCACTGTTCCGACACCGCCGAGTTGTCGTTCGTGGACTGTCGAGTCCCGGCGTCCAACCTGGTGGGGGCCGAAAACACCGGCTTCATCCAGATCGCGACCAATTTCGTCGCCGAACGGCTCACCCTGGCCGTACAGGCCTATGCGACAGCGCAGCGCGCGTTGGACCTGACGTTGCGGTGGTGTCGGCTGCGCGAGACGTTCGGCCGTCCGCTGATCTCCCGGCAGTCGGTGCAGACGACGCTCGCGGAGATGACCCGCAAGATCGATGTCGCTCGGGTGTACACCCGGGATGTGGCCGTGCGGCACCTCGCGGGCGAAGACGTGATCGCGCAGGTGTGCTTCGCCAAGAACACGGCGGTCGAGGCCGGTGAGTGGGTGGCCCACCAGGCCGTCCAACTCCACGGTGGCCTCGGTTACATGCGGGAGTCCGAAGTGGAACGCCACTACCGGGACATGCGCATCCTGGGTATCGGCGGTGGCACCACGGAAATCATGACAGCCCTCGCCGCCAAACGATTGGGCTACACCTCATGACAGTCTTGCGGTCCGCTGTGGACCTCACCAGCGCGGACTTCCTCGCGAATCGGGATGAGACCCTCGCCAAGGTCGACGCGGTCGCCGCGGAGCACGCCAAGGCTGTCGCGGGCGGTGGTGAGAAGTACGTTTCCCGCCACCGCGACCGGGGCAAGCTGCTGGCCCGTGAACGCGTCGAGTTGTTGATCGACGAGGATTCACCGTTCCTGGAGCTCTCACCGTTGGCGGCATGGGGAACCGACTACCAGGTCGGGGGCAGCCTGGTGACCGGAATCGGGGTGGTCGAAGGCGTCGAATGCCTGATCAACGCCAGTGATCCGACCGTCAAGGGCGGCGCGATCAACCCGTGGGGAATGCGCAAGGGGTTCCGCGGCGCGGACATCGCCGCCCAGAACCGGTTGCCGGTGATCAACCTGGTCGAGTCCGGCGGCGCGGACCTGCCGACGCAGAAGGAGATCTTCATTCCCGGTGGACGCACCTTCCGCGACCTCAGCCGGGCATCGGCGGCGGGCATCCCCACCATCGCCCTGGTGTTCGGCAATTCCACCGCGGGCGGCGCCTACCTGCCCGGCATGTCCGACCACGTCGTGATGGTCAAAGAGCGGGCCAAGGTGTTCCTCGGCGGGCCGCCACTGGTCAAGATGGCGACCGGTGAGGAGTCCGACGACGAATCCCTCGGCGGTGCCGAGATGCACGCTCGGGTATCCGGTCTGGCCGATTACCTCGCCGTTGACGAGGAAGACGCCATCCGACTCGGCAGGCGGATCGTGGCGCGGCTGAACTGGCGCAAGCTGGGGCCCGCCCCCGCTGACGACTACGCCGAACCCGTGCACGATCCGGAAGACCTTCTCGGCATCGTACCGACGGACCTCAAGGTGCCGTTCGACCCGCGCGAGGTGATCGCGCGGGTGGTCGACGGGTCGGACTTCGACGAGTTCAAACCGCTCTACGGCACCAGTCTGGTCACCGGGTGGGCGAGCGTGCACGGGTATCCGGTCGGTGTCCTCGCCAACGCTCGCGGCGTGCTGTTCAGCGAGGAGGCGCAGAAGGCCACCCAGTTCATCCAGCTCGCCAACCAGACCAACACACCGCTGTTGTTCCTGCACAACACCACCGGTTACATGGTCGGCAAGGAATACGAGCAGGGCGGCATCATCAAGCACGGCGCCATGATGATCAACGCTGTGTCGAACTCCACGGTCCCGCACATCTCGATCCTCATGGGCGCGTCCTACGGCGCCGGGCACTACGGCATGTGCGGCCGTGCCTACGACCCCCGCTTCCTGTTCGCCTGGCCCAGCGCCAAGTCCGCGGTCATGGGTCCGCAACAGCTCGCGGGTGTGCTGTCGATCGTGATGCGGCAGGGGGCGGAGGGCCGGGGCCAGGCGTACAACGAGGATCACGACGCCGCCATGCGAGCCATGGTCGAAGGGCAGATCGAAGCGGAATCGCTGCCCACCTTCCTTTCGGGCATGATCTATGACGACGGCATCATCGACCCCCGCGACACCCGCACAGTCCTCGGCATCTCGCTGTCCGCGATCCACAGTGGACCAATCAAGGGCGCCGATGGCTTCGGTGTCTTCCGGATGTGAGGGGCCGATGATCCAGACCGTCCTGGTCGCCAACCGAGGCGAGATCGCCCGTCGGGTGTTCCGTACCTGCCGCGATCTCGGAATCGGCACGGTCGCGGTGTTCTCCGACGCCGACGCGGACAGCCCGCACGTCGCCGACGCCGACGCCGCGGTTCGTCTGCCTGGCAACAGCCCCACCGAGACTTATCTGCGCGCGGACTCGGTCATCCGGGCCGCTGTCGACGTAGGAGCGGACGCCATCCACCCCGGTTACGGCTTCCTCTCGGAGAACGCGGACTTCGCACGCGCGGTCATCGACGCGGGACTCACCTGGGTGGGTCCGCCGGTGGCCGCGATCGAGAAGATGGGCTCGAAGATCGAGTCCAAGCGCCTGATGGCGGCCGCGGGTGTGCCGACGCTGTCCGAACTGGATGTTTCGTCGATCACCGAGTTTCCGGTGTTGGTCAAGGCGTCAGCGGGCGGCGGCGGACGCGGTATGCGGATCGTGCGGTCGGCCGGGGAGCTGGCCGCCGCGATCGACAGCGCGCGATCCGAGGCGGCCTCGGCCTTCGGCGACCCGACGGTGTTCTGCGAGCCATACCTCGCGTCCGGGCGGCACATTGAGGTTCAAGTGATGGCGGACAAGCACGGCACGGTGTGGGCGGTGGGCGAGCGAGAGTGCTCGATTCAACGCAGGCACCAGAAGGTCGTGGAAGAAGCACCTTCCCCCCTGGTCGAGCGGGTGGAAGGAATGCGGGGACGGCTGTTCGAGGCGGCCATCACGGCGGCGGCCGCGATCGGATACGAAGGCGCGGGCACCGTCGAGTTCCTCGCCGACGAGTCCGGCCGGTTCTTCTTCCTGGAGATGAACACGCGACTCCAGGTCGAGCACCCGGTCACCGAGTGCACGACCGGGCTCGACCTTGTCCGCACGCAACTCGCGGTCGCCGAAGGCGCGCGACTGCCCGCGGAGCCGCCCGTCAGCCGAGGTCACGCGATCGAGGTGCGGCTCTACGCCGAAGACCCGGCGCTGGACTGGCGTCCGCAGAGCGGCACTCTGCATCGATTCGAGATTCCCGGTGTCACGGCACACTTCGATGTGGCTGGCTCGGCCGGGTTGCGGCTGGACAGCGGAGTCGAGACCGGATCTGTGATCGGTGTGCACTACGACCCGATGCTGGCCAAGGTGATCGCGTGGGCTCCCGAACGCGCCACGGCGGCCCGCGCGCTGGCAGGGGCGTTGAGCCGTGCGCGGGTGCACGGCGTACGGACCAACCGCGATCTCCTGGTGCGGGTACTGCGCCACCCGGCTTTCCTGGCGGGCGATACCGACACGGCGTTCTTCGAGCGTCACGGAGTGGAGAACCTGGCCGCTCCCTTGGCGGACAAGGAAGGCGAGAGACTGTCGGCGCTCGCCGCCGCGCTGGCCGACGCCGAGTTCAACCGGGCATCGGCGCGAGTGTTGGGCCGCGTACCCGTCGGATGGCGCAACGTGGTGTCGCAGTCGCAGATCAAGCGGTACGAGTCGGAATCCGGATCACACGAAGTGCGATATCGGTTGACTCGGGACGGTCTCGTGACCGACGGCGATATCCGGTTGATGTCGGCGTCACCGTCGACGGTGTCCCTGGAGATTTCCGGTGTGCTGCGGAAATTCGAGGTGGCCAGGTATCCAGGTCTGTCCTGTGTGGATTCACCCTACGGACCGGTCGCGCTGGCTGTGGTGGATCGGTTCCCCGACCCGGAAAGCCAGGTGGCAGCCGGGTCACTGCTCGCGCCGATGCCCGGCACGGTCGTCCGGGTCGCGGTGGCGGCGGGGGACAAGGTGCGCGTGGGAACGCCACTGCTGTGGCTGGAAGCGATGAAGATGGAACACCGGATCGACGCACCCACCGACGGTGTGGTCGCGGAACTGCCCGTGGCACAGGGCGATCAGGTCGAGGTCGGCCGGGTGCTCGCCGTGGTACACCCCGAGGAGGAGTCATGAGCTTCACCGAGTCCGAGGAACGGCAGGCCCTGCGCAAAGCGGTGGCTGACTTGGGCCGCAAGTACGGCAACACCTACGTGGTCGACAAAGCCAGATCCGGCGGTCACACCACGGAATTGTGGGCCGAGGCAGGCAAGCTCGGCTATCTCGGCGTGAACGTGCCAGAGGAGTTCGGCGGCGGGGGAGGCGGCATCGGGGACCTCGCGGCAGTGTGCGAGGAACTGGGCGCGGCGGGCGTGGGCCTGCTGCAGATAGTGGTCTCGCCCGCGATCTGCGCGACCATCATCGCCCGCTTTGGCACCGACGAGCAGAAAACCCGGTGGCTGCCCGGTTTCGCCGATGGCACGGTCCGGATGGCGTTCGCCATCACCGAGCCCGACGCCGGATCGAACGCCCACAAGCTGACCACGACAGCGCGCCGTGACGGCGACGGCTGGGTCCTGAGCGGTCGCAAGGTCTACATCTCGTGTGTGGACGAATCGCAGGCGGTGCTCGTGGTCGGCCGCACGGAGGACGCGAAGACGGGCAAGCTCAAGCCCGCGCTGTTCATCGTCCCCACCGACGCCGATGGCTTCGAGTTCCACCGCATCCCCATGGACGTGATCTCCGCCGACTACCAGTTCTCCGTCTTCATGGACGATGTCCGGCTGCCCGCCGACGCCCTGGTCGGGTCCGAGGACGCGGCGCTGGCAACAACTGTTCGCGGGACTGAACCCGGAACGCATCCTGGCCTCGTCCTTCGCCGTCGGCATGGGCCGCTTCGCGCTCGACAAGGCGGTCGACTACGCCAAGACGCGCACGGTGTGGAAAGAGCCGATCGGCGCCCACCAGGCGATCGCACACCCGTTGGCGCAGGCCAAGATCGAGCTTGAACTGGCCAAACTGATGACGCAGAAAGCGGCCGCCCTGTACGACGCGGGCGACGACATGGGTGCGGGGGAGGCCGCGAACATGGCGAAGTACGCCGCGGGCGAGGCGGTGGTCAAGGCGGTGGACGCGGCGGTCCAGACCCACGGCGGCAACGGCCTGGCCAGTGAGTACGGCCTCGGCGCGCTGGTGGCGGCCTCCCGGCTGACCCGTATCGCACCGGTGAGCCGGGAGATGATCCTCAACTTCGTCGCCCAGTTCTCTCTCGGCCTCCCGAAGTCCTATTAGGACTTTGTGATCGATGGGGTGGGTCTTGGTCCGGTGGCGGCAGATCAAGACCACACCTCATCGAAGATCACGAGGGAAGAGGCCCTCAAGGCGTCTGCGGTGGCGGCCTCACCGCATCTGGCCCGCGCCGATGTAGGGGTTCTGGCTGAGCAGGGCCCAGCCCTCGGCGAACCGGGTGGAGCGAAAATCGGCCGGATCGATGACGGGGTCACTGCTCTTGCCGTCGATGAGCAGGTCGGCGGTGAGACGGCCGACGGCCGGGGCCAGCTTGAAGCCGTGGCCGCTGAAACCGACGGCGATGAACAGGCCGGGTAGTTCGGCCGGGCCGATCATCGGGTTGTAGTCGGGGGTGACGTCGTAGCAACCCGCGTACGAGGTGACCACCCCTGGGTCGGACCACGTGGGGAACCGGTGGGCCAGTTTCTCGGCGGCCTTCTCGGTGAAGGAGTCGTCCGCCCGGTTGCGGTAGCGGTCCGGGTCCACGAACTCCGGGTTGGTGTGATCGCTGTTGCCGACGAGGAGTTCGCCGGAAGTCTCGGTACGGAAGTACTGCAGGCTCACCAGATCGGAGATGACCGGGGCGTCGCCGAGCCTCTCGCCCGACTCGACCATCAGGATCTGGGCCCGTTGCGCGCGGACGGGCAGGTCGATGCCCAGCGCGGCGGCCAGCGGCACCGACCACGCGCCGTTCGCCAGGATCACCGTGCCCGCGGAGATCCGTTCGCCCGCCGCGGTGTCGACGCCGATCACCCGGCCGTCGTCGCCGGTGACCAGTGCGGCGACCGGTGTGTTCTGTCGGATGCGCACACCGCGGTCCCTGGCCAGGGCGGCGTAGGCCATCCCGATCATGTACGCGTCACCGCGGCCGCCCTGCGGTTCGTAGGCGAACGCGCTGAAATCGTCGACGAACATGGTGGGCCAGTGAACGCTCATCTCGGCGGGGGTGAGTTCGTCGACCTCGATGCCCAGGGAGCGTTGCATGGCCACGTTCGCCCGCAACGCGGCCAGGTTCTCGGCGCCCACTCCCACGGCGTAACCGACCTGCCGGAACCCTATGTCGGTTCCCAGCAGCTCTTGGGCGTTGGCGAACACCTCCACGCCGTACCACGACATCGCCGCGAGTGAGGCCACGCCGTAGTGACATCGCACGATGCTGCTCGACTTCGCGGTGCCGCCGGAGCACAACGTGTCCCGCTCCAGCACGGTGATGTCGCGCACACCGCGTTCGGCCAACGCCCAGGCGATGCTGAGACCTTCCAATCCGCCACCGACGATGACGACATCCGCGTTCTCCACGGGACTCCCTCTGCTCTGCTCACCTGCGCCGACTGGGACATCACGCCACTAGTGCGGTGACCACTGACGTTCACCGCGTTCGACCCGCCCACGACGCGCCTGACGGCACGGCCGTCCAGTACGAGTGCCTTTCCACCCGCACCGCCAGCCACGCCGTGGACCCGCCGACCACGGCAAACGTAAGTGGTCACCGCACTAGCTCCACGGGAAGGGCGAGTTGCTCACCGGGTGCAACCTGCCCTCGGCGTAGCGGGACAGCCGGAACGGCTCCAGCAGGGTCTGCGGATCGCCGAGCATTTCCCGGGCGACCAGCTCGCCAACGCCGATCATCTTGTAGCCGTGATTGGAGTCGGCGATCACCGTGACGTTGTCCCGAACCTGGTCGAAGACCGGGAAGCTGTCCGGGGTGAAGCAGCCGAGCCCGCCCGAGGGCTCGCGGGAGAGCAGGTGAGCGGTCCCCTCGAATCGCCCCAGACAGTGCGCCAGGGCCGAGGGCCACATGCGTGCGAACTCCTCGCCGACCACGAAATCGGGGCTCGCCGGGCCGTACGGGTCGACGGCGACCTCCGCGAGCGGCCGTGACACCACACTCGGCATCGTGCCGCCCTGCACTCCGCCGAAGTGCGTGTCCGGCTTGAAGTAGATGCCCCACATGCCATCGGTGAGCTGGTTGCCGTCGGCGTCGAACAGCGGAGCATCGCTGTCGACGTGGACGACCGGAGGCATCTCGCCGTGTGCGTCGGTCAGGAAGTCCGGGGCCACTTTCATGGTGCCTTCCTGCAGCACCATGTATGTCCACATGGGATGTGCGATGGAAGCGTCGTCGGTGATCGGGATCGTCACTGTGTCCGGCAGGTCCAACATCCCCCACAGGTCGCGAATCCACGGCCCGACCGCGACGACGACCTGCTCGCACTGGATGGTCCCGCGATCGGTCTCGACGGCGGTGACGGCCCGTCCGTCGCCTGCGAAGCCGCGCACCTCGACCTGGTCGATGATGTGGACGCCCGCCTCGACAGCTTTTTGGGCGAGCCCACGCATCGACGCCATGTTGTTGGCGTAGCCGCCGCGTTTCTCGTGCAGGACGCTGCTGATGTCCTGTGCCTGCCAGTCGGAGAAAATCGCGCGCAGGTACCGTGCCGTCTCGGCGGGGCCGTCGACGAACGTCGACTCATAGCCGATCGCCCGCTGTTGTTCGTGGATGTCGGCGACGTCGGAGGTCATGCTCTCCGGCGAGATTTGCAGGTAACCGACCGGGTGGTAGGAAAAGTCCGTCGCGTTCTCCTCCCACACCTGTACCGAGTGCGTCATCAGCTCGCGCATGGCGGGCTGGAAGTAGTTGTTGCGCACCACTCCGCACGCGATTCCGGACGCTCCTGCCCCCACCGCGGACTTGTCGAGCACGACGATGTCGGGTTCGCTGCCACGCTTGCGCAGCTCGCGCGCCAGATGCCAGGCAGTGGAAAGTCCGTGCACGCCCGCGCCGATGACGACGAACCGGGCTGAACTCGGGAGTGGGTCCACGACGTGCCTCATTCGTGAGTAGTGGTGGGATCACAGATCACAGATCGAGCGCCAGGGTCGGAGTGGTCGCCCGGCTCACGCAGATCATCATGCAGTCGTTCGCGGCGCGTTCCTCAGGCGAGAGCACGCTGTCCCTGTGCTCGGGCACGCCTGCCAGCACGCGGGCCTCGCAGGTCCCGCAGTACCCTTCCTCGCACGACGAGGGGTACGTGGGCAGGATGCCTCGGACGGCTTTCAGGATGCTGCTGCCAGGCGGAACGCTCACCCGCTTGCCGGTCCTGCGCAGCTCCACCTCGATCGCGCTGTCCTGGCCGGTCGGCTCGGGCGTACCCGCTGGGCCGAAGCGCTCGATGTGCAGGGAGTTCGCCAGTCCGTGCGCCGAACAGTGCTGCTGCACGGCTTGGATGAGCCCTGGGGGACCACAGCAGTACACCAGCCCGGTCCGCGCCAGGAAGCCCGCTATATCCGGGAGTCCCTGTTCGTCCTGGGGTACCAGGGTGAGGCGCGGACCGCCGAGTGAGCGCAGTTCGTCGACGAATGCCATTGACGACAGCGAACGGCCGCCGTAGAGCAGTGACCAGTCGGCGGCCTGCGCGGCCGCGTGCCGAACCATCGGCAGGATCGGCGTGATACCGATTCCGCCCGCGATGAACAGGTAGCGCTCGGCGGGCAACAGAGCGAAGTTGTTGCGCGGTCCCCGAACCGTGACAACGGCGCCCTGGACCGCGGTGCGGTGCACCTCGCGCGATCCACCTCGCCCCTGCGGGTCGTCGAGCACAGCGATCCGATAGGTGTGCCGGTCATGGGGATCACCGCACAGCGAGTATTCGCGAACCAACTCGGATTCCAGTCGAAGGCTCAGGTGCGCGCCCGGCGTCCACGGCGGAAGCGGACTTCCATCGGGAGCGGCGAGTTCCAGCGAGATCACCCCGCGCGCCTCGGTCTCGACCCGGCGGATCAACAGTGCCTGGTCGGTCTCGACCGGTGGTGCGGGCCGGATGTCGACGTCGGTCTGATGCGGACTCATCGCTGCGGCGTCCCGACCTGGCGGAGCCACCACTCATGGAAGTCCACAACGGACTTCTCGGTGACCGGGGAGAGAGGACCTGGTACATAGCCCCGGGATCGCACGCCCGCGAAGTTCTTCTCGCACAGTTCCCAGTCCTGTTCGGAGGTGTTCTTCCACACCGTCACCACGTCCTCGGTGACATAGTCCGACTCCTTGTCGGCACCACCGCGAACCAGGAAGGTCACATCGACATCGGTGATGTCGGCCCGGATCGGCGTCAGCCGCGTCGTGACGACGTAGTCGGCGTTGACGTGGCTCCACGAGTTCGGCAGCGTGATGACGCGGACGCTGCCCACGCCCGGCCGGCTCAAGGTGCCGAGTAGTGGGGCGACGAGCTTGCCGGACATGCTCTCCGTTTCGAACCCGTCGCGCAGTGGAAGCCGCGCGACCCGGTGGAAACCCCCGTCGGGAAAACTCACCTGCTTGTCCGAAAGCCCCTGTTCTCGCCAATCCGCGCGTTGTCTGGCGAATTCCTCGGCATAGACGGGATTGGTCCTGCTATCGCCGTTGACGCCCAGTTCGAAGTTCGACAGACAGAATTCCGGGTGGTTCGGACGGCAGTGATAGCACTCGCGGTTGTTCTCGACCAGTGTCTTCCAGTTCGCCGAAACCCGGTAGTGATATCGGGCGATCACGTCGGTGTTCTCGACCTGATGTGGTCGGAGTTGGTCGTCGATGTCGTCGTGGGCACGGTCGAACGGCGGTGGTTCCTCGGCGAAGCAGACGAATACCAGGCCGCTCACCTCACGCACCCGCACGGGCCGCAGTGCCAGATTCGTGCCACATCTGTCCTCAAAGGACTCGCCCATGTCACGGGCGGCCCGCAGTGTGCCGTCAAGGCCGTAGGTCCACGAGTGGTAGCCGCACACGATGGTGCGGCCCGCGCCTCCGCCGTCCGGCAGCAGCCGGGATCCGCGATGCCTGCACGCGTTGTGGTGCGCGTGCAGGGTTCCGTCAGCGGTCCTGGCGAGCACCACGGACTCCCTGCCCACGCTCCAGGTCACGTGCCCGCCCGCGGGCACCTCGCCCGAGGTGGTGACGAACAGCCAGTTGGCGAGGAATACCTGTTCGATCTCTCGGGCGAACACGTCCTCGTCCACGTATGCCGACTGTGGCAGGCAATATCCCGCTCGGTAGGAGTCGCGTACATCGTCCAGACTCGTACTCACCGAAATGGTCATGAGCATCCCCGTAGATCGGTCCGGCGGGCCGCGGTGTCGTCGTGCCGCGTCGTGTTGTGAAATCCCCGGTAATCCTCGCTGACTCAGTGTGCGGCACGCGTCGCCCGGCGTGGTCGATTCGGCATTGCGCAGGACGGGTCGTTGGATAAGGATGTCCTTATGGCTCTGGAGCTGCGCCCGTTGAGGTCGTTCCTGACCGTCGCCACGGAGCTGCATTTCAGCCGAGCCGCGAAGCGGTTGAACATCAGCCAGTCCGCGCTCAGCCAACAGATCCGGGCACTGGAGGACAACCTCGGTGTGGTGCTGTTCTCCCGCTCCAGTCGGATGGTCGAGCTGACTCCCGCGGGCGAGGCGTTGCTGGAGGCGGCGCCCCGGGTGCTGTTCGAGGTGGACCGGACGACCGAACGCGTTCGTCAGGCCGCGGCCGGGATATCCGGCAGGCTCGCGATCGGGTCGGTCCGCACGGCCCTGACCAGCATCACGCCGCAGATCATGCGGGTGATCCGGCAGGAGTGCCCCGACTTGCTCTTGGAGGTCACCCAGCTCAACACCCCGGAGCAGATGGCGGCCATCGCCAACAGCAGGCTCGACGTCGGAGTCGTGCGGGAGGCGAGCCCGCATCCGACGCTGAGCCTGGAGCACCTCGTTTCCGAGCCCATAGTGGTGGTGCTGCCCGAAGACCACCCGCTCGCCGAGCAGTCCCGAATCCGGCCGGAAGACTTGGCCGACGAGCCGTTCGTACTGTGGCCGAGACCGCTGGGCGCGGATTTCTTCGACATCGTGATCGGCTACTGCCGCGGTCACGGTTTCAGTCCCAGGGTGGTCGCCGAGGGTGCCGACATCGAGACGCAGCTCGGGTTGGTGGCGGGTGGTATCGGTGTGTCGCTACAGCCCGCCTACTTCGCCAACCTGCGGATGGTCGGCGTGACCTTCCGCCCGCTTCTCGGTCCGGCGCCGATGATCGCCCTGCAGCTCGTGTGGCGCCGCCACGACCAGTCGGCCGCGGTGCGGCGGTTCATCGACGCGGCTCGGGCCGTCGCTCATCGAATCGAGTGATCCACCGTTGTCGGACGAGCGCCCGCCGACGCGGCGACGGACCAAACAATCCATTGTGGACTCAGTAGTGCGTATGTGACGAGGATGACGTCATCGTCGGTGGCCGAGGTACCGGGGAGGTATCTTGTCCGTGTCCAGAAGTGAGGAGTCGCAGGCCGTTGACGAGTGAGGTCGGTCGGCAGCCGCAGCAGAACCGCAGCCGGGTCACCCGGCGTCGGTTGCTGGCCGCGGCCATCGAGTGTCTCGCCGAGGTCGGGTGGGGCGGCAGCACGGTGTCCGTCGTGGCCGAGCGGGCCGGGGTGTCGCGGGGGGCGGCGCAGCACCACTTCCCGACTCGCGAGGACCTGGTCACCGCCGCCATCGACTACATGACCGCCGAGCGGCTGGCGCACCTGCGCGTCGCCTTGCCCGAGCTTCCGGCCGGATGTGACCGGACGGTGGCTGTGGTGCACTCGATCGGGGAGATGTACGCGGGGACGCTGTTCCGAGCGGCGCTGCAGTTGTGGGTCGCGGCCGCCTCCGATGAGCAGTTGCGGGACCTGGTGGTTCCGCTGGAGGCCCGTGTCGGCCGCGAAGCCCACCGGCTCGCGGTGGAGGCGCTGGGCGTCGACGAGTCGAAGCCGGGGGTGCGCGAGGCGATTCAGGCGACGTTGGACCTCGCCCGAGGGTTGGGGTTGGCGAACCTGCTGACCGATGACGCCAAACGGCGTAAACGAGTACTGCGCGAATGGGCTATCACGTTGCACTCTTCGTTGGCTTGATGCCGTGACGCCCGATCGGCGGCTATCGCCAGGGTGTTGCGAGTAAGTAGGTTTCGGTCGCTCGCGGATGAACCGCCTGCTGCGCTCCCGTGCGGCGAACGTGGGGCTCGCCGCACGGGAAGCCTGAGATCGAGCCGGAATCCGGGATCGATCACGCCGTAGTTCGCGACGGCACTGTCAGCGTCGGCGGGTGGCTTCCAGCAGGACGACGACGGCGAGACCCGCGAGTTCGGCGGCCAGCGCGGGCCGGGTGCTCAGCCGATGGGTCCGCGGCAGGTCGTTGACGATCGTCAACGCCGCGTGGACCGCCACCCGTGACTCCGCCTCGCTCAGCTCCGGTGACATCTCCCGCAGCAGCCGAACCCACTCCGCCACGTAACCCCGCTGCAACGTCCGCAGTTCCCGGCTGTCGCGCTCCGGCAGGTTGACCAGCTCGTTCGTGTACACCGCGATCAGGTCGTCCGATCGCAGCACGGTCTCAACATAGGACGCCGCCAGCCTGCGCAACGCGTCCTCCGGGTCGACCGCGGCGGCCAGCGAGTTCTCCAGGCCGATCATCAGCCGGTCGGCCATCCTCCTGCTCGCCGCGAGCAGGATGTCCGACTTCCCGGCGAAGTGGCGGTAGATGCTCGGTCCGGCGATCCCGGCCGCCGCGCCGATGTCCTCCATGCTCACGGCGTGGAAGCCGCGTTCGCGGAACAGGCGGGTGGCGGCGGACAGCAGTCCTTCGCGGCGAGTGCTCGGCGACGCGGGCCGCGCGGTCCACGCCGGTGTCGTGGGCGCCGGGGCCAGGTCGACTCGCAACACGGCCTCGCCGATGCGGGCCAGCAACAGTTCGAAAGGCTGCCGGGGCGGCGACGCGTGGTGGTCGCCGACACTGCCGAACACGCTCAGGGCCGCGAAACACAGCAGGTTCGCGTCGGCGCCGCGCAGTTCTGGCCGCAGTGCGCGCAGACCCGACTGCCAGCGGATCATCAGCTCGCCGGTGCGGCGCCTGATCTCCTTCTGGTCCGATTCACGCAGGTGGCGGCCCTGCCAGCGCCACAACGCGGTCAGCTCGCGCTGGTCGATGGCGACCGAGGCGGCCGCCATCAACAACGGCTCCAGGCCCCGTGCCGGGTCATTCTGGGCCGATGCGACGGCTTCGGTCAGCCGGGTGGCCAGGGCGTCCACGCCCGTGAGCAGCACGTGCCCCAGCACCGCCTGCTTGTTCTGGAAATGCCGGTAGACGGCCGGGCCGGTGATGCCCGCCGCCGCCGCGATGTCGTTGACGCCGACAGCGTGGTACCCGCGCTTGCGGAACAGGTCGGCCGCCGCGTCGGCGAGCTGTGCCTTGCGGTTGCGCGGCCTGCGGGCCCGGGTGGGGCTCGTGTCGGCGGTCACCGTGAGTCCTCCTCCGGTTCAGTGAGACTCGGGTTACAACGCTATGGGAGCCAAACATCGTTGACAACCAGCGGATCTAGACCATTATGTTAATAGACATTAGCGCCAGTTCGACTGTGACCGACACTGCAGTTTTCCGGAGAGAGGATCGGACGAGCGTGAGTACAGAAGCCTTCATCTACGAGGCGATCCGCACGCCGCGCGGCCGCGGCAAGAAGAACGGCTCGCTGCACGGCGTCAAGCCCATCTCGCTCGTCGTCGGTCTCGTCGACGAGCTCAGGACCCGCTTCCCCGACCTCGACCCGGCCCGGATCGACGACATGGTGCTCGGCGTCGTCTCGCCGGTCGGCGACCAGGGCGCGGTCATCCCGCGCAGCGCGGCGCTGGCCGCGGGTCTGCCGGACTCGGTCGCGGGACTCCAGGTCAACCGGTTCTGCGCGTCGGGCCTCGAAGCGGTCAACATCGCGGCCGAGAAGGTTCGGGCGGGCTGGAACCAACTCATCATCGCCGGTGGCGTCGAGTCGATGTCCCGCGTCCCGATGGGTTCCGACGGCGGCGCGTGGTTCCTCGACCCCGAGACCAACTACGACACCTACTTCGTACCGCAGGGTGTCAGCGCGGACCTGATCGCCACCATTGACGGCTTCACCCGCGAGGACATCGACACCTACGCGGTCGAGTCGCAGCGCCGCGCGGCCGCCGCCTGGTCGGCGGGCTACTTCGCCAAGTCCGTCGTGCCGGTCAAGGACCGCAACGGTGTCGTCCTGCTCGACCACGACGAGCACATGCGCCCGGAGTCCACTGTGGAGGGCCTGGCCAAGTTGCAGCCGTCCTTCGCGGGCATCGGCGAGATGGGTGGCTTCGACGCGGTGGCGCTGCAGAAGTACCACCAGGTCGAGAGGATCGACCACGTGCACACCGCCGCGAACTCCTCCGGCATCGTCGATGGCGCGGCACTGGTGCTCGTCGGCACCGAGCAGGCGGGCACGGCAGCGGGCCTGACCCCGAGGGCACGCATCGTCGCCGCCGCGGTCACCGGCGCCGAGCCCACCCTGATGCTCACCGGTCCGGCCCCCGCGGCCCGCAAGGCGTTGGCGTTGGCCGGTCTGACGCTGGACGACATCGATGTGTGGGAGCTGAACGAGGCGTTCGCGGCTGTCGTCCTGCACTTCATGAAGGACATGGACATCCCGCACGAGAAGATCAACGTCAACGGCGGGGCGATCGCCATGGGCCACCCGCTCGGCGCCACCGGAGCCATGATCACCGGCACCGTAGTCGACGAGCTGGAACGCCGCCAGGCCCGCCGGGCCCTGGTGACCCTGTGTATCGGCGGCGGCATGGGCGTCGCGACCATCATCGAGCGAGTCTGACTTCCGGAAGAGACGACAAGAAGATGACTGACAACATGTTCGGCTGGGAGTCCGACTCCGACGGCATCGTCGTGCTCACCATGGACGACCCCGGCCAGTCGGCCAACACGATGAACGACACCTTCCGCACCTCGCTGATCGCGACCGTCGAACGGCTGGAGTCCGAAAAGGACGGCATCACCGGTGTGGTGGTCACCTCGGCGAAGAAGACCTTCTTCGCAGGCGGTGACCTGCGGCTGATGAGCAAGGCCGGTCCGGCGGACGCGGCGGCCATCACCGAGACCGTCAACACGATGAAGGGCTGCTTCCGGCGCCTGGAGCAGTTGGGCAAGCCGGTCGTGGCCGCCATCAACGGCACCGCGCTCGGTGGCGGCTACGAGATCGCGTTGGCCACGCACCACCGGATCGCGCTCGACGCCAAGGGCAGCGAGATCGGCCTGCCCGAGGTCACCCTCGGTCTGCTTCCCGGCGGTGGCGGCGTCACGCGCACCGTGCGGTTGCTCGGCATCCAGAACGCGCTGCTGAACGTCCTGCTCCAGGGGCAGCGCCACAAGCCTGCCAAGGCGAAGGAACTCGGTCTCGTCGACGAGTTGGTGTCCACTCAGGACGAACTGATCGCCAACGCGAAGACGTGGATCAAGGCGAACCCGGACGCGGTGCAGCCGTGGGACGTCAAGGGCTACAAGATTCCCGGCGGCACCCCGTCGCACCCGGCGTTCGCGGCGAACCTGCCCGCGTTCCCGGCGAACCTGCGCAAGCAGCTCAAGGGCGCCCCGATGCCCGCGCCACGCAACGTGCTCGCGGCGGCCATCGAGGGCGCTCAGGTGGACGTGGACACCGCCACCAAGATCGAGACGCAGTACTTCGTCGAGCTGATCACCGGCCAGGTCTCGAAGAACATGATCAAGGCATTCTTCTTCGACCTCCAGGCGATCAACAAGGGCAACAGCCGTCCCGACGGCCCGCCGGAGTACCGGGCGCGTCGGGTCGCCGTGCTCGGCGCCGGGATGATGGG
>JALZNB010000070.1 GCA_030857905.1 Actinomycetota bacterium | reverse complement strand
CTCACATCGTGAGCGGGGACAGGGCCGTTCGGGTGGCATCCGGTGAACCACGCATTCGGTGCGGCGCCTCGTCATTGGGCTGGCTGGCGTAGACGCGCGGACCGCGGAGGGCGCACATGGTGATGATCATCAAGGACGGTGGTGGCGGTTTGCCATGTCCTGAGTTATCAAGCCCTGGCTGCGGAAGCGTTGCGCGCATCGGCTGACCGTTATGGGTTGACTGAGGAGTTGAATCAGGCGATGTTGAATGCCGGGCGCGCGGAATGACCCGTCGCGGAGTTGTGAGTGTCGTCCTCTTGGTTGTTGCTGGTCTCAGTGTGGCGTGTATTGGCGGGAATGGTCAGAGTGCCGGTCCCATCAAAAGTGTGGTGGCTCCGCCTTCGACTGTGGCGACGACGACCTCGGCGAGCCGGGTCTTGCCGCCCCGGTCGAAAGAACTGGACTTGACGAACGCGGATCCGTGCAAGTCATTGACTATGGCTCAGTTGCGAGAATTGGCTTACGAGCGTGGGTATGCGCGGCCCCCAGGCAGGGACACCAGCAACATTCATGGTGGCAAGATCTGCAACTTCAACTCGGACAGTCGTTCGATCGGCGCGAGGATTGGGTTCGCGACGACCGAGAGTGCGGAAGTGTGGGTGACGGATCCCAGTCGGAACAAGACGAATCCGACGACGCCGACTGAGGTGGGCGGGTTTCCCGCGTTGCGGATGACCGACGACCGTCGAGAACAAACGTGTGACTATCTGTTGGATGTGCATGATGGTCAGTACATCCAAGTTCGCGGCGAGATGGATCTGTCGCGGGGGCCTGCCGGGACGGAACCGTACTGCGTTGAGGCGAAGCGGGTGGCGGAGATGATCGTGGAGACACTGTCCGCGGGCCGGTGACTCGACACTGGGGCTTGACGTCACTCTCCGCGTAAGTCGGCCCGGCACCTGAGATCGTCAGGCGTCGATGAGGCCGTGACGATCTCCCTGGAACTGTCCACACCGCGCTGACCAGCCGCGTTGACGCCCGCGAAAGTTGTCCACAGCCGCCACTCGGCCCCTGTACCGATCGTCCGACCGATGGCAGGCTGGAGTCGTGGCCGAGAAATCCAAGGCGTTCGCGTCCAGCGCGGACACCGAGCGCAAAGTCGAGACGTTCACCGAACTCGCGGACGGCGTGTACGCGCTGACCGCTGAAGGCGACCCCAATGTCGGCGCCATCGAAGGCGAGGACTTCCTGGTCTGCTTCGAGGCGAGGGCCACCCCGGTGGCGGCTCGGCGGTGGCTGGAGCAGCTCAGGAAACGCACCGACAAACCCGTCCGTTACCTGGTGCTGAGCCATTACCACGCCGTCCGGGTGCTTGGCGCGAGCGCGTTCGATGCCCACGAGATCGTCACCCATGACGTGACCAGGACGTTGATCGCCGAGCGTGGCGAGGCCGACTGGGCGAGCGAGTTCGGGCGGATGCCTCGGCTTTTCGAGGAGCCGGACAGCATCCCGGGCCTGACCTGGCCCACGGTCACCTTCAGTGACCGATTCACCATCCCCCTCGGTGGCGACCGAGGTGACTTGGTGCTGGCCTACTGCGGACGCGGGCACACGGCGGGCGACATCGTGGCGTGGCTGCCGAAGCACAAAATTCTCTTCGCGGGCGACCTGGTGGAGTCGCGGGCCGCCCTCTACACCGGCGACGCGTTCCACGACGACTGGGCGACCTCCACTCTGGACAACGTCGGCGCGTTCGAAGCGGAGATCCTGGTCGGTGGCCGGGGCGCGGTGGCCAGGGGCCGGGCCGAAGTCGACGCCGCGATCGCGCAGAGCAGGCACTTTCTCGACGAATTGCGACGCATCGTGCGCGAGGTCCACGACCGCGACGGCACAGTGGGTGAGGCGTTCCGGGCGACGCACACCGCGTTGGAGCCGGAGTACGGACGTTGGCCGATCTTCGAGCACTGTCTGCCCTTCGACGTCCAGCGCTACTGGGACGAACTGGACGGCACCGACTGGCCGGTCGTCTGGACGGCCGAACGGGACCGGGCGGTATGGGCGAACCTTCAGGAGCAGGCATGACCCCGGTGATCGTGGTCGGCGCGGGTCCGGTTGGGCTCGCGGGCGCATTGCTGCTGGCCCGGCTGGGTGTGCCCAGCGTCGTGCTGGAGGCGCAGCCGGGCAGGGTCGGTGTCGGCAGTCGGGCGATCTGCGTGCAGCGCGACATTCTCGACATCCTCGAACGCGTCGGGGTCGGCCGCACTGTCGTCGACGCCGGGGTCACCTGGTACTCGGGCCGGATGTTCTACCGCGAACACGAGGTGTTCGCGATGAGCTTCCCCGAACCGCCGCCCGGCCAGTTCCCGCCGTTCGTCAACACCCCGCAGAACGTGGTCGAGACCCAGTTGGAGCGGCGCGTGCTCGCCGAGCCGCTCATCGACCTTCGATACGACAGCGCGGTCGTCGGCCTGACCCAGGACGCGGACGGAGTCACCGTCCGATTGTCCACCCAGGAGGAAATTCGGGGAACGCACTGCATCGCGGCGGACGGCAGTCGCTCCACGGTTCGCGGACTGCTCGACCTGTCGTTCGACGGACATTCCTTTCCGGACAGGTTCCTGATCACCGACATCCGGGCCAAACTGGAGTTTTCGGTACCGGAGCGCCGTTTCTACTTCGACCCGGAGTGGAATCCCGGCCGTCAGGTCTTGTTGCACCCGCAGCCGGACTCGATCTGGCGCATCGACTGGCAGGTACCCGAGGACTTCGACTTCGAGGCCGAACGCGCCAACGGCGGCCTCGACGCCCGCGTTCGCAAGGTCATCGGCGACACCGACTACGACCTTGTCTGGGCATCGGTTTACCGCTTCCACCAGCGCAGAGTCCCGCACCTGCTGGTCGGACGAGTCCTGCTCGCGGGTGACTCGGCCCATCTGATGAGCCCGTTCGGCGCCCGCGGGATGAACTCCGGGCTCGCCGACGTCGAGAACGCGGCATGGAAGATCGCCGCCGACCGGGCGGGCTGGTCGGGTCCCGGCCTGCTGGAGTCCTACGACCACGAACGGGGTGCGGCCGCCGACGAGAACCTCAAGGTCACCGGTACGACCATGCGATTCCTGGTGCCCGCCAACGACACCGAGCGCGCCCGTCGCCGCGATGTGTTGGAACGCAGTGTGATCGATGCGGAGGCCCGGGTGGACATCGACTCGGGAAAGCTGTCGGAACCCTTCTGGTACCTCGATTCCCCGCTCACCACCCCGGCGTCGGACGCGGACATCGCCGCGTTCCCCCGAGGACCGGGCGAGGTTCGCCCACCGGTGTCCGGTGCCCTGTGCCCGGACCTGTCCCTCACCAGAAAAGAACGATTACGCGGAGAGTTCGGGCCGTGGTTCACCGTGGTGGCCGGAGAGCAAGCGGACGTCGGAGAGCGATCGGGTGTCGAGGACCTGACGGTGAGAGTCGTGCGGGTTCCGGACGCGGTGGCCGACACGCTGCGGATTGGTTCGGAAGGAGCGCTGCTGGTTCGACCAGATGGCTTCATCGCGGCCTCGCTGGCCGCTGACGGGCTACCAGAGGCCTTGATGACTGCCCACCGAAAGGCGGTGGGCTGGTAAGCGCCGTCCTCGGTTGACCTGCGGTGCTCTCGTGATCGAGCGGCCCGAGACAACAGGCAGGCGAATGGGCGTTGGCCCGTGGGCGGACGAGCGCGCTGGTGAGTGGGCTGACGGACAGGCTGTGAGTGGGCTGACGAGCAGGTGGGGCGTGGACCGATGAGCGGGCTCGTGAGCAGGCTGTGGATGGGCTGACCAGCAAGCTGGTGAGCGGTCTGGGGCGGCGGTCTGACGAGGGAGTTGGTGAGTGGGTTGACGAGCGGGTTGGCGAGCAGGCTGTGAGTGGGCTGGCGAGCGGGCGGCGGCCTTCGGTGGTGGACTCCGGGTGGTGGCGGAACGCGGGCGGAGGTCGGTGACGTGGGTATGCGCAGGAGGACTTTTCTACAGGTGGCTGGGCTTGGATCGGCGGCGGCCGTCGCCGGGTGCTCGCAGGCGTCGCCGGGAGGTCCGCCGACCACATCGCCGACTGGAGGTGGGCCGACAGTGGCACCCACTGTGCCGCCGCCGGACTGGGGCGGGCTTCGGGAGCGACTGGGCGGCGCGTTGCGCCAAGTGGGCGAGGAAGGCTACGACGTCCAGCGGCGCTCGTTCAACCCCTTGTTCGATCGCCATTCCCCCACAGCCGTGGCGACTGTGAGTTCGGTCGACCAGGTCAAAGCCTGTGTCGACCTCGCTCGTCGCTCCGAACTGGCAATCGCCGCCCGTGGTGGTGGGCACAGCTATGCCGGGTACTCGGTGCCGGACGGTGGGCTGGTCGTCGACCTTCGTGGGCTGTCCGCCGTCGAGGTCCGCCCGGACGGCTCGGCTGTCGTCGGTGCGGGTGCGAGGCTCATCGATGTCTACGCGGCGTTGGCCACCGCGGGGCGGGCGATTCCGGCCGGAACATGCCCGACTGTCGGGATCGCCGGGCTCACGCTCGGCGGCGGCATTGGCGTGCTGTCCCGCAAGTACGGCCTGACCTGCGACAAACTCACCTCGGCCGAGGTCGTCATCGCCGACGGCACTACGCGCACCGCGTCGGGTGATGTCGAGCCCGACCTGTTCTGGGCGCTGCGGGGCGGTGGCGGCGGCAACTTCGGGATCGTCACGTCGTTCACCTTCGCCACGGACCCCGCGCCCGATGTGACGGTCTTCATGATGAGCTTCCCGGCGGGTTCAGCGGCGGACGTGGTCGGGGCCTGGCAGGAGTGGGCCGCGCAAGGGCCGGACGAGCTGTGGTCGAACGCCGTGATCACCGGCGGCTCACCCCCGACGTGCCGGGTGAGCGGGTGTTTCGTCGGCTCGCCGACGGTCCTCAAACCCATGCTCGATCGACTCGTCGCGCGCGCGGGCGTCCGGCCGAAGAGTCGAACAGCGCAACCACAGAGCTACCTCGACGCCATGCGCTACTTCGCGGGGTGTTCGCGGCGACCGATCGCCCAGTGCACGCCGGACACGTTGCCCCGCGAGACTTTCGTGGCGTCCTCGCGCATTGTGCAAGACCCGATCGGCGACCCTGCCGCGTTGTCGGCCCTGGTCGACGGTCGGCTGGACATGGACATCCTGCTGGACGTCCTCGGCGGGGCCGTTTCCCGGATCAAGCCCGAGGACACCGCCTTCCCCCACCGCACGGCACTCGCCAGCGCCCAGATCTACCAGAAAACCACGGTGCCCCAACAGGAGGCGGCGAGCCGAGCCGTGGCGGAAGTCCGTGACGGCCTGGCCCGGCTCGGCGCCCGTGGCGGGTATGTCAACTACATCGAGCGAGCCATGCCCTCGTGGGGCGTCATGTACTACGGCGTCAACGTCAGCAGGCTGCACAGTGTCGCCCGCCGGTACGACCCGGACGCGGTTTTCGCCTTCCCCCAGTCAGTTCACCGGGCCTGACGGGACGGTCACAAGACCAGGCCGGTGAGGACCATGGTCTGCTCCTCGGTGAAGTCCTCCATCGCCGAGCGGACGCCTTCGCGGCCGGTGCCGGAACCCTTCACCCCGCCGTAGGGCATCTGGTCGGCGCGGTAGGACGGGACATCGCCGATGACGATGCCGCCGACCTCCAGTTCCGCGGCGGCGTGGAACGCCGTGCGCGTGTCGTGGGTGAACACACCCGCCTGCAAGCCGTAGTCGGTGTCGTTGGCCAACTCGAACGCCGCGTCGACACTGTCCACAACGGACACGACAAGGACCGGGCCGAACACTTCCTCGCGTGCCACCTTCGCGTCGGTGGGTACGCCGGACAGCACGGTCGGGGTGATCGTCGTGCCGTCGCGTTGGCCACCGGTCAGGAGCATCGCGCCCGCCGACACCGCTTCGGCGATCCAGTCCGCCACGCGTTCGGCGTTGTCCTTGTCGATCAGGGGACCGACCTCGACCTCGGGGTCGTGTGGGTCGCCGGTGCGCAGGGCGCGGACGGCGGCCACCAACTTCGGTACGAACGCCTCCGCGACATCGCGGTGCACGATGACCCGTTGTACGGCGATGCAGGACTGGCCCGCCTGGTAGTTTCCGAAGGTGGCGATCCGGCCCGCAGCGTAGTCCAGGTCTGTCCAGTCAGGACATATGATGGCCGCGCTGTTGCTGCCCAGTTCCATCACCACGTGCTTGCGCGGCGCGGTGTCCATCAGAGCCCAGCCGACCGAGGTCGACCCGGTGAACGAGATGACCGGCAGTCGAGGGTCCCGCACCAGTGTGGACATGTCGCCGCCGCGTACCGGCAGTACCGAGAACGCGCCCGCGGGCAGGTCGGTCTCCGCCAGGATCTCGCCGAGCAGCAGCGCCGACAGCGGTGTCGCCGAGGCGGGCTTCACGATCACCGGTGCGCCCACTGCCAACGCGGGCGCCACCTTGTGCGCCACCAGGTTCAGCGGGAAGTTGAACGGTGCCACCGCGAGCACGGGTCCGCGCGGGCGTCGCCGGATGAGGCCGAGCCTGCCCTCGCCGCCCGCGTCCGTGTCGAGCCGCTGGAGGTCGCCGACGAATCGGCGAGCTTCCTCCGCGGCGAAGCGGAAGACCGCCGCCGCGCGCGTGACCTCGATTTCGGCCCATTTGAGCGGTTTGCCGTTCTCGGCGGTGATCGTCTCGGCGATCTCCTCCGACCGTTCGGTCAGCAGGCGGGACACCCGGTCGAGTGCCTGCGCGCGGACGTGGGCCGGGGACGAGCGGAACTCCTTCGCCACCGCGTGCGCCGCGGCGACCGCCCGTTCGACCTGCTCGGGGGTGGGCACTGAGACTGTCGCCACATCGGTGCCGTCGTACGGGTGGTGCACGTCGAGGGTCTGCTCGCTCGTCTCGGGCCTGCCCGCCACCCAGAAGGGGCGGGGCTTGGCCACGACGGCGTCTTCCTCATCGAGGGTGTAGCGCTCGCTCATATCCCTACCGTATGCCCGAGTGGGGGCAGAGGCCCGTCAAGCTAGGATCGGTGTCGGCTGACCGACGATGGTGGCTAGGGTTCCGCCGCCCGAGCAGGGCGGGTCTGGTTCGAGCGCCACAGAAAACCGACGCGCAGGGTGCGTTGGCAGGCATCTCCGGGAGAGAAACCCAGGGAGGGACCGGTCGGCACACAGCGCTGGCTGTGTGCCGAGAGGGTTCCACTGGCTTTCTCGGTGTCCTAGGAAGGTGAGCCGTCACATGACCGATCAGCATCGCCCAGTCCTCGTCGTGGACTTCGGTGCCCAGTACGCCCAGTTGATCGCCCGCCGGGTCCGTGAGGCGCAGGTCTACTCCGAGGTCGTCCCGCACACCATGGGTGTCGTGGAGATGCTCGCCAAGAAGCCGGTCGCGATCGTGCTGTCCGGTGGACCGTCCAGTGTGTACGCCGACGGCGCCCCCGGCGTCGACCCGGCGTTGTTCGACGCGGGCGTGCCCGTTTTCGGAATCTGCTATGGCTTTCAGGCCATGGCCCAAGCTCTCGGTGGTGTCGTCGAGCACACCGGTACCCGCGAGTTCGGCCGCACCGAACTGGGCGCGGACGGCGGTGTCCTGCACGATGACCTGCCCGCCCGCCATCCGGTGTGGATGAGCCACGGCGACTGCGTCACGAAGGCGCCGGAGGGCTTCACCGTCACCGCGTCGTCGCAGGGTGCCCCGGTGGCCGGGTTCGAGGACGTCAACCGGCGCTTCGCGGGCGTGCAGTACCACCCCGAGGTGGCGCACTCGCCGCACGGCCAGGAGGTGCTGCGCCGGTTCCTGCACGACATCGCGGGTATTCGTCCACAGTGGACAACGGCATCGATCGTCGACGAGCAGGTCGCGCGTATTCGGGAGCAGGTCGGCGACGGCAAGGCCATCTGCGGTCTCTCCGGCGGCGTCGACTCGGCCGTGGCCGCCGCGTTGGTGCAGCGGGCCATCGGCGATCGGCTGACCTGTGTGTTCGTCGACCACGGGTTGCTGCGTGCCGGCGAGCGTGGCCAGGTCGAGCGCGACTACGTCTCGGCGACCGGGGTCAACCTGGTGACGGTCGACGCGCGGGAGCGTTTTCTCGAGGCGCTCGCCGGGGTCACCGATCCCGAGGAGAAGCGCAAGATCATCGGTCGCGAGTTCATCCGGGTCTTCGAGCGGGCCGAGCTCGACCTGCAACAGTCCGCGGGCGGCGACAAGTACCGGTTCCTCGTCCAGGGCACGCTGTACCCGGACGTCGTGGAGTCCGGCGGCGGTGCGGGCGCGGCGAACATCAAGAGCCACCACAACGTCGGCGGTCTGCCCGATGACCTGGAGTTCGAACTGGTCGAGCCGCTGCGCGAGCTGTTCAAGGACGAGGTGCGCCGGGTCGGTACCGAGTTGGGCCTGCCGGAGACGATCGTGGCCCGCCAGCCGTTCCCCGGCCCCGGTCTGGGTATCCGCATCATCGGCGAGGTCAACGCGGTCAACCTGGAGATCCTGCGCGCGGCGGACGCCATCGCGCGCGAAGAGTTGACCGCGGCCGAACTCGACCGCGACATCTGGCAGTGCCCGGTGGTCCTGCTCGCCGACGTACGCAGCGTGGGCGTCCAGGGCGACGGTCGCACCTATGGCCACCCCGTCGTGCTGCGGCCGGTCTCCAGCGAAGACGCGATGACCGCCGACTGGACCCGGCTGCCCTACGACGTCCTCGAACGGATCTCGACGCGGATCACCAACGAGGTCGCCGAGGTCAACCGAGTGGTGTTGGACGTGACCAGCAAGCCCCCGGGCACCATCGAATGGGAATAGGGCTGGAGTAGACGGTCCTGCCGCTACTTGCCGTAGTGGTAGCGGCAGGCCGCGATCCGGATCTCGTCGCCTGCGACCTTGTAGATCAGGCGGTGCTCGTCGGTGATCCGCCGCGACCAGTAGCTCTGGAAGCCGTGTTTCAACGGCTCCGGCTTGCCGATGCCATCGTTGCCGTTGCGCTTGATGTCTTCGATGAGTTGATTGATCCGCCGTAGCACCTTGCGGTCCTCGGTTTGCCACCAGAGGTAGTCATCCCAGGCGTGTCCGTCCCAGACCAGTGTCATTCAGCCAGGTCGTGCCGTGTTCCGCCGCCGGACTCCAATCGCTCGATGGCGGTGATCAACCGACGTGCGTTTTCCGGGCTGCGCAGCAGGTAGGCGGTTTCCTTGAGGGACTGGTAGTCGTCAAGTGACACGATCACCACCGGTTCGCGGCCGGCACGGGTGATCACGACTTCTTCGCGGTCGTTGACCACGGAGTCGAGCGTCTCGGCGTAGTTGGCGCGAGACTCGGAGTAGCTCATGGTTTTCACTGGCACTCCTCCTTTCGACGTACAAAATACTGTACGTCCAAGGTGGGTCGGGAGGCAAGGGGTGAGTGATGACTTGCCTTGAGCGCCGAACGGCCCGGCCACTGTGAGGGTGACCGGGCCGTTGTGGTGAGTGGCGGGATGGTTATCCGCGTTTGCGGTTGTTCCCCCGTACCGATGCCCCCAGGAGCAGCAGGCCCACCAGGACCGCGCCACCGGCGATGATCCAGCGCAGGTCCACCATCGGTACCCAGATCTCGCCGTCGGTCAGCACGTAGGCGGAGATCAGCAGCGTGATGACGCCCAGGAGCATGGTGAGCAGGTCTGGGCGCTTGCGCTCCACGTTCGTATCGTTGTCAGCCACGTCGCACCTGCACACTTCCCGGTCCGTCGACCTTGAGGTCGAGTTCGATGATCAGGCCGCCTTCGCCGTCGGGGCCGAGGTCGGTCCGCGCCATGTCCGAGCCGACGCCGTTGTGGGTCTCGCCGAGACAGTCGACGTCACCTACGCCTGTCGCGCATTGGAGCGTCACGTCCGCGTTTTTCGGCACGATTACCGTGATGTCGCCGACGGCGAGGTTCGCTGATGTCTTCACCGGCGAACCGGACGCGGGCAACGCCGTCAGGTCGAGGTCGATCGAGCCGACGCTGCGCCGGTAGTCGTCCTGTACCTGCTCGACCGTGGTCGGTCGGGCGGTGATGTCGCCGAGGCCTTCCGCGGTGAAACCGTCCGGCCAGACGACGGTCAGCGCGATCCCCATGGCCGCCAGTGGCGCCGCGAGGCCGATCAGGCCCCGGCCACTCCTGGTGAACGACCCGGCGACCATGCCGAGGCCGAGGATGCCGAGGACGACACCGATCACATGCGTGACCGTGATCCAGTTGCCGAGGTGCGGTTCGAGTACGACCGCGAGGCCGACGGCGAGGAATGCCGCGCCGACCGTGACGAGTCCGATCTTGGACTTGCGGTTCGGGACGGGCGGTTCCGATTCCGGTCCCTGGCCGCTCGGCTCCGGCAGGTCCCACGCGAAGGGTGCCGCGCCCAGCGGGTCCCATGCGGGTGGGTTCGTCGGGTTGCCGTACGGGTCGGTCGACCGCACCGGAGCTTCGTCGTGGGAAGGCATGGTGGTCGTCGCCATGGGGTAGGCCGCCGCGGGAGTCGGTTTGCGGACCCGCCCGAGGTGGCCGCGGCTGCGGTGCACCAGGAACACCAGCCCGAGTCCCACGGCCAACCCGAGGTAGCCGTTGATGTCGCTGTCGACGAACCAGCTGAACACGGGGATCACCGCGAGGCACAGCAGGACGGTGAAGGCCTTGGAACTCGCGCTGGTGCCCTTGCCCGCCAGCGCCTCCACCGTCGAGACCTCGTCGTCTTCCTCGGCGAAGAAGAGCCAGCCGAGCAGGTAGAACAGGATGCCCGCGCCGCCGTAGACGGTGGCGACGACGAACGCGACCCGGGGAATGATCGGGTCCATGCCATAGCGGTCGCCGATGGCGGCCGCGACGCCCGCGCCCTTGCGGCCCCGGCGGGGCCGTCTCGGTCGGGTCGCCCAGAAGTCCTTGAGCGTGTCCTCCACGCTCGTCGCGCCATGCGCCTGGTCGGTCGATGTGCCACTCACATGGAGAAGCATCGCTCGGGACCGGCCTTGTCCGCATCGGGGAACGACCCTGACTTCGCGCTCAGGGTCGTTCCCCGATGTGTCGGCCTCGCGCGCGTGTGACCATTCTCGGGTGGACCTACAGCTCGGGGAGCGGAGACCGGTGGTGGAAGCGGAGATCGAGCGGGCGGCGGACAACGCGGTCGCCACCGGAGACGAGTTCCGGATGCGGCGGCGCCGGTCGGGGCGGGCGATCGCGGGGGTGGCAGGCGGACTCGCCGACCACCTCGGTGTCGACGTGCTCAAGGTCCGCGTCATCTTCGCCGTGCTCGCCGCACTCGGGGGCGTGGGTGTGTTGGCCTACGGTCTCATGTGGATCTTCGTTCAGCAGTCGCCCGCCGACCAGGAACAGTCCGCGACCTCGACCAGGGAACGTCAGCAGGCGTTCGGACTGGTTGCGCTCGGCGCGGGGCTCACCATCGGTGTGGCAACGCTTTCCGGCGCGTTCAGCGGCTGGGTGGCCGGCGGTATCGGGGTCGCCCTCGTCGGCGCGGCCGTGGTCTGGCGCGAGGCCGACCAGTCGCAGCGCCGCAGGGCCAAGGGCGTCTTGCTCGGCGGTGGGGGTCCGGCGGCGGTCACCAGGGTCCTGGCAGGCGCGGCCCTGGTCATCACCGGCATCACGATCTTCCTGTTGCGCAGCATCGGTCTCGACCAGGTCCAGTTCGCGCTGCTCGCGGTACTCGCGGCGCTGGTCGGTGTCGCCGTGCTCACCGTGCCGTGGTGGCTGCGGCTCGTGCGTGACCTCGGCGAGGAGCGCCGCGCGCGCATCCGCACGGAGGAACGCGCCGAGATCGCGGCGCACCTGCACGACTCCGTCCTGCAGACCCTCGCCCTGATCCAGAAGCAGGCCGAGGCGCCCCGCGAGGTCCTGCGGCTGGCCCGAGGCCAGGAGCGTCAGCTCCGAAGCTGGCTCTACGGTCCGACCGGCTACGGCCGCGCTCTCCCCGACGGCACGAGCACCGGGGCCGTCTCCGAGGCCATCGCGCGCGCGTCCGGCGAGGTCGAGGACATCTTCGCCATCAAGGTCCAACACGTCGTCGTCGGCGACTGCGAACTGGACGAACGCCTGGTGGCGGTGGTCATGGCCGCGCGCGAGGCGATGGTCAACGCGGCCAAGCACGCCGGGGTGGCCGAGGTGTCGGTATACGCGGAGGTCGAGGCGGAGAAGGTCACCGTGTTCGTCCGCGACCGGGGCAAGGGCTTCGACCTGGAAGCGGTGCCCGACGACCGGCATGGCCTCGCCGACTCGATCAGGGGCAGGATGGAGCGCAATGGTGGCGAGATCCGGCTGCGCACCGCACCGGGCGACGGCACCGAGGTTCAACTGCACATGCCCCGTGCGAAGGTGAGTTCATGACCGAGACCACCGACTCCACTCCACTCAAGCGCCCGGTGCGCGTCTACCTGGTGGACGACCACAGCATGTTCCGCGCGGGCGTCCGCGCGGAACTGGACACCGTCACCGACCAGATCGAGGTCATCGGCGAGGCGGGCACCGTCGGCGAGGCCGTCGCGGGCATCGGCCACCTGAAGCCGCATGTGGTGCTGCTGGATGTCCACATGCCCGACGGCGGTGGCGCGGAGGTGTTGCGGCAGGCCCGCAAGTCCCATCCCGATGTGGTCTTCCTCGCGCTGTCGGTGTCGGACGCGGCCGAGGACGTCATCGCGGTCATCCGGGCGGGTGCTCGGGGCTACGTGACGAAGACGATCTCCAGCCAGGAACTCGCCAAGGCGGTGCTGCGGGTGTCCGAGGGAGATGCGGTCTTCTCGCCCCGACTCGCGGGTTTCGTGCTCGACGCGTTCGCCGACCGACCGGGGGCCGCCCCGATCGCCGACCCGGAACTGGACCTGTTGACGCCACGGGAACGTGACGTGTTGCGCTTGCTGGCCCGCGGCTACGCGTACAAGGAGATCGCGGCCGAACTGTTCATTTCGGTGAAGACGGTGGAGACGCACGTATCGAGTGTGCTCCGAAAGACTCAGCTCTCGAATCGCTACGAACTCTCGCGCTGGGCCTCGGACCGTCGTCTGGTCTGACTCGTCACCCCGCGAACAGGACAGACCTCATCAGCAGTCTGGCGGACGCACTTCCGCCGGGCCGCAACTCGTAGTGGTCGCCGTCGCAGTCGTCGTCCTTGAAGACGATCGCGTACGAGTTTGTGCAATTGTTGGGGCGGAACGCGTATCCGGTGAGATCCTCGGCCGTGCGTCCCCCGAATTCGTGACCTCCCGGCCGGGTGACGGGAATTCGGGCGATGGGGTCACCCGGTCTTGGTCGCGAGTACCGCTGTGGCGTCTTCGGCGACCACCGGCGACGGTGTCCGCTTCTGCCATCTGGTCATGCCGACGCCGATCAGGACGACGGCCATGCCGAGGATGATCCGCAGGTTGAGGTCCTCGCCGAGCACGACCGCGCCGAGTAGGACCGACACGACTGGCAGCAGGTAGCCGACGGTGGTCGCGTTGGTCGGACCTTCGTCGGCGAGGAGCCGGTAGTTGATGGCGAACGCGAATCCGGTGCCGAACACCCCCAGCACCACGATCGAGATCAACACCGTCGGTGAGAGGTGCATCGGCGCGAAGCCCCCGGCGGGGAGGGCGACCGCGCTCAATCCGGTCGCTGTCAGCAGTTGCGCGGCGGACAGCGCGATCGGCGCGGTGCCTTGGCCGGACAGCGTGCGGCCGATGTAGGTGTAGGCCACCGCGTAGCTCGCCGCGGCCGCGAGGATC
Organism: Actinomycetota bacterium; assembly: GCA_030857905.1. Taxonomy (GTDB): domain Bacteria; phylum Actinomycetota; class Actinomycetes; order Mycobacteriales; family Pseudonocardiaceae; genus Actinokineospora. The sequence continues at coordinate 6,669 of JALZNB010000070.1, read as the reverse complement.
GCCAGCGCGCCCCAGCTCGCGAGCCCGGACCGCTGCCACGGCGCGAAGATCAACAAGGTTCCGCCGAAACCGAGCAGCAGGCCGCCGAGACGTACCGGGCGCAGCCCCCGCTCGGTTCCGATGGCAACGCCGATCATCAACGCCCACAACGGGGTCGTGGCGTTCAGCACGCCCGCGACTCCGGAGTCGACAGTCCGCTCGCCGATCGCGAACAAGGCGAACGGCAACGCGTTGCCGAAGAACGCGGCGACCACCAGGTGACCCCAGACCGCGCGATCACGCGGCAGCCGCACGCGTGCGAAGTAACACATGACCACGACAACCAGGGCGCCGAGCGCACAGCGGGCCAGGGTGATCTGCATGGGGGACAGGCCCCGCAGCGCGAGTTTGATCCACAGGAAACTCGATCCCCAGAGCAGGGCGAGCGCGCCCATCCTGATCAACGTCCCACGTCCGCCACTGATCACCGAAAGTCACTCCCGTTCTTGAGCCCACTGGGTACGGTGCCGCAGTCGACCCGACAGAACAAGTGAAATGTCGTGCACACACCTTTAAGCTCAGCTACATGCTTGACGTGCGACGTATGCAGGTTCTGCGGGCCGTGGTCACCAGTGGCTCGGTCACCGCCGCTGCCACGAATCTCGGCTACACCCCGTCGGCGGTCAGCCAACAGGTTGCCGCGCTGGAGAAGCAGGCCGGTATGGCCCTGCTCGAACGCGTCGGCCGGGGCGTTCGGCCCACCGCGGCCGGTCGGCTGCTCACCGAGCACGCCGCCATCATCGGCAAGCACGTCGCCGAGGCCGAGACGGCGCTCACCGACTTGCGCGAGGGCCGCACCGGGCAGTTGTCGGTCCGCTACTTCGCCACGGCGGGCGCCGCGCTCGTGCCGCCCGCGCTGGCCAGACTGCGCCTCGAACACCCCGGCGTGCGGCTGGACCTGAAACTGATCGATCCCGAGGACCCGCTGCCCGAGGTCGAGCAGGGCCGGGCAGACCTCGCGATCATCGTGCAGTCCCGCGGGCGGCCGCGCGAGGGCATCCGGCTCGTCCACCTGCTCGACGACCCCTACCGGGCGGTCCTGCCCAAGGGACATCGGCTGACGGCCAAGCGGGTGCTCGACCTGACCGACCTCGCCGACGAGCCGTGGGTGGGCAACGAGTGGCCCGCCGGGCTGTGCCTGCGATCCATGCTCGAAGCGTGCGCGGCGGCCGGGTTCAGCCCGAACTTCGTCGTGGAGAGCGAGGACTACGCCACCGCGCAGGGGTTCGTCGCCGCCGGACTCGGAGTCAGTCTGATCCCGAAGATGGGCTTGGGCTACCGGCACCCCGGCGTGGTCGTGCGCAAGGTGCGCGGGCCGGAGCCGATCCGGGTGATCCACGCCGCCGTGCGCGAATCGTCGCTCACCCAGCCCGCGCTGCGCTGCCTACTCGACGCCCTGCGCGACGCGGCCACCACGTGAGTCGGTGCTACTCGCCGTCTCCGTCGTCGTCGTTGCGGCCACCTTGGCCTTGGTCGACCAGCTTGAAGGAGTCGATCAGAAGCTTGCCGTCCCGCTCGACCAGCACGAACTCCTGGGACTCGGTCGACTTCTTGCCGTCCTTCTTGACGTGGTAGCGCAACTGGGCTCGAACCTTGTTGCCCTCCGCCTTGGCGGAGAGCACGTCGACCGAGGCGATCCTGCTCCAGAACCCCTGGTAGCTCTCGAAGCTTCTCGACTGCTGACGAGCCGTCTCGGTCAGCAGTTCCCAGCCCGCCCTTGGGTCACCTGGCGTGACCTTGTAGTACGCCGCGATCGCGTTCTCGTAGTCGGCAGGGGTGGGCGCTGCGGGTTTCGGAGGGGTCGTTGTCGTCGTTGGCGCCGCAGTAGTAGTAGTGGTCGTCGGCTGCGCTGCCGTCGTTGTCGTCGGCGCGGCAGTGGTGGGAGCTGGTTGCTGCGTTGTCGAGGTCTCGTTGCCCGCTTGCGGAGTCTTGTCGTCATTGTTGAGCAGGCTTGCCACCAGGATGCCGACCAGCACCGCCGCGACTATCGCCAGCACGGTCAACATGATCGACCGTTTGTCCCGTTTATCCTGCTTGGCGGGCGGGCTCGCCGACGCTCGTTGTTGTTGTTGTTGTTGCTGCTGGTGCTGCGGTGGTGGTGGTGGTGATTGGCGTGGCCGAGGCTGCGACTGCTGGTGGTCTGGTCGCATGGTCGGGCCGGAACCGGATGTCGTCGGCTCCGCGAACGGGTGCACGTCGAGCCGGGTTCCCGAATGCGGCGGCCGTTGTTGCTGTGGCTTCGGGTACATGTCGGTGCGCTGGTTGGCCAACGCGATCGACGGCGGGGGCTTGCCGACCGCGACAGCGGCGAGCGCTTCCTTGGCCTGGCTCATCGTCGGCCGCTCGTTGGGGTCGGCGCGCAATAACTGCATCAGCAGCGCGGTGAGCGTTCCGGCCTGCCTGGGCGGGGTGACCTTGCCCGCCGCGACCGCGTACAGCAACGCGAGGGTGTTCTCGCTCAACCCGAACGGCGAATGTCCCTCGACGGCGGTGTAGAGCGTCGAGCCCAGGGAGAACACGTCCGCGGCCGCCGTGGGCGGCTCGCCCTTGGCCACCTCGGGCGCCAGATACGCGGGCGTGCCCGCGAGCATCCCGGTCGCGGTCACCGTGATGTCACCGGTGGCCCGCGAGATACCGAAGTCGGTGATCTTGACGACGCCGTCGTCGGCGATCAACACGTTGGCGGGTTTGACATCGCGGTGCACGATGCCCGCCGCGTGCGCGGCGACCAGTGCCGCCGCGATCTGTGACCCGATCCTGGCCGTTTCCTCGGGCGCCAGCGTCTCCTGCTCCTGCAACACCCCCGCCAGGCTCTTCGACGGCAGATATTCCATGATCAGCCACGGCTCGTCGTTGTGCTCGGCGACGTCGTAGACGGTGATCGCGTTCGGGTGGGCGAGCCGGGCGGCGATCCGTCCCTCGCGCATGGCGCGCTGACGGGCCTCGTTCGCCTGGTCCGCGCTCAAGCCGGGCTGGGACAGCAACTGCTTGACCGCCACCGTGCGGTGGAGGCGTTCGTCGTGTGCTTGCCAGACGACCCCCATGGCCCCGCTGCCGATGCGGGCACCCAAGCGGTACCGCCCGGCGACCAAGGTTTGTTCGCTGGTCATCGTGCTCCTGGTATCAGGGGATCGGCGGGGGAGTGACGGGCGTCGCCTTTGGCTCACTGGGGTCAGTGGTCGGCGGCGGCCTGGTTGTCGTCGTGGTTGTCGGTTTCTGGGTCGTCGTCGTCGTGGTCGGCGGTGCGGTCGTCGTGGTCGGCGCCGCGGAAGTGGCGGGCGGCCCCGAGACCGGGGGTGGTGCTTGCGAGGTGGGCGGCGCGCCCGGCTCCTGCTTCTCCGACGTGCGGACGGGAGCGGTCCCCGGCTCCGGCGAGACCACGATGACCGACTGGGTCGGCTGGTTGTTCACCCGACTTGGTGAGTCCGACGGAGTCTCCGTCTCCCGATCACCCAGCATCAGCCACGCGCCCAGCCCCAGGACCACCGCCACACCAACACTGGCGAACACCAGCGGCTTGTGCGACTTGACCGGCTCCGACGCCGGGGTGCGGATGGTCGTGACCGGCTCGGCCGCGACCATCCGTGTCGACTCGTCCTCCGCGTAGACGATGGGCACCGGCACATCGGGGACCTCGCCCCTGGCCACCGAACCGAGCAGGTCACGGGCCTTGGCCGCGGACGGCCGTTCCCCCACCTCGGTGGCGAGCAGGGCGGCGAGCACACCGGTCAGCGGGCCGGAGTTCGACGGAGGGTTGATCTTGCCGGAGGCGACCGCGTGCAGCAGGCCGAGTGTGTTCTCCGACAGGCCGAACGGTGGCACGCCCTCGACGGCCGCGTACAGCGTCGAGCCGAGTGAGTAGACGTCGGAGGCCGCCGTCGGCTCCCGGCCGATCGCCACCTCGGGGGCGAGATAGGCCGGGGTGCCCGCGATCAGGCCCGTCTTGGTGACCGTGACGTCGTCGGTGGCGCGCGAGATGCCGAAGTCGGTGATCTTCACCGTGCCGTCGTCGCCGAGCAGGATGTTGCCCGGCTTGATGTCGCGGTGCACGATCCCGGCCGCGTGCGCCGCGGCGAGCGCGGCGGCGACGTAGGAGCCGATCCTGGCGACCTCGGCGACCGGCATCGGGCCGTGCTGCGACAACGCGCCCGCCAGACTCGCCGACGGCAGGTATTCCATGATCAGACAGGGGACGCCGTCCTCGTCGACGACGTCGAAGACCGCGATCGCGTTCGGGTGGTGCAGCCGGGCGGCGATCCGACCCTCGCGCATACAGCGGGCGACGGCCTCGTCGGCTTCGTCACGGGGCAGTCCCGGCTGGAGGAGCAGCCGTTTCACCGCGACAACGCGGTTGAGTCTTTCGTCCTTCGCCCGCCACACGACGCCCATGGCGCCGCTGCCGATGCGCTCCACCAACCGGTAGCGCCCGGCGACCAGCCTGCCTTCGTCGCTCATCCGAGGCGGAACCTCCCTTGCCCGCGATGCGCCTCGCGGGTGTTCGCTTACGGCGCGCGGGTGAGCGCCACCGGTCAAATCCCGGAACCGGTCAACTGCCCGCGGTCACGTCAACTGCCCGCAGTGACTCAGGACCCAGGTGGCCGACCGTTCCAGGCTAGAGGTTCGCGCTCAGTACACGAACCCAGTCCACGCCCATCAAGACCGACGACAGCCGCTACATCCTGTCACAATCCGCAGGGCGCCGGGCACCAATCGGGCGAATGGAGCAGTGTCCCGGACCGCTCGTCGACGATCCGGGTTTCGCTGGGCGTGTGGCCGAACAGTTCCCCACACCGGTGTTGTACTGCGGTGCGAGGCGTTCGGCCGCAGGTCCGGGACGGCTCTAGTTCAGTTGAACGGACATGAGTTGGGCGCCGACGATGCGGGGCAAGGTCGTGCCCGACACGGTCAGCAACTGCTGAAACAGCACTGTCGCCCCGTCGATCAGGTGCATGCGCCCAGTGGCGAGCACCCCGTCCGACTGGTCCACGACATCGAGCACCTCGACCTGGGTGACGGTGGTCCACGACCGCTGGAACTCGGCGAGTGTGGTGCCGAACACCTCGCCCGCGAGCAGGTCGAACGCGTCGGACGGATCACTGTTGATCAGTCGGTAGTACTCGACGACGAGTTCGCGGTTCGACATCGGCGGCTGTGACGTCGTCGACGGTGGTCGCTCCTCGGCGGCCGCGGGCCCGGTCGAATTGTTCACCGATGCCATCGTGGTTCGCGGCTGTTCGGACGCGGCGCCGCCGGGCCGCGGTGTCAGGGGTGTCCAGTCGGCGGCCCCGGACTCGACCGCCGGGCTCAGCTCGTGCGGGAGCAGCGCGCGTTCGCCGGTGATCTGCTCGCCTGCCCGGATCGTCTGGTCGGCGGCGACACCTCCCGTGTCGCGCTGGCGGGTGATCATCGTGGCCGCGAAGACCGCCCCGCACAGCGTGATCACCGCGAGGCTGAGTCCGGCCATCTTGGCCGCCTGCGCCATCCGTGACGGTGGCGTGTCCTGGGCGGACTCGGCGGTGGCGCGGACGGCGGGGACGGCCGGAAGTCGTTCGGTGACCGCGGTCAGCTCGACAGTGCGCTCGGTCCCGGTCTCCCGCTCGCGCGGCAGCGGCAGCACGGGCAGCTCACGGCCGATCAGTTCGGTGACGTGAACCGACCCGGTGCGGACGCGCCGCCTGCCGGTCGTCGGACGATTCACTGACGATTTCCTCCGCCTGAGTCGCTCTTGGGGCCAACTCGTACCGTGCTGCCGGGGGCTCACACCACTCTTTCTCGGCTCTTCACCCGGTCGAGGCGAGAGTCCCCACCGGGAAATCACCCGAAAAGAGTAACGGTGACTCTCCGTTGTATCTGACTTCGGAGGGTGGGGATGCGATCAGTCCATCGTTCACCTCCGCGCAGGTCATCGGCTCGGCGTCACTCAGCCCATAACATCCACCTATCACATCGTCTTATGGGCAAGGGCGCGTTACGTCGATGTGACCTTCGCTGGTGGCCTGTTCAGGACACCGCTCAGGGTGCCGCGGTGTCGCCGCTGATCTTCGGGTCGGAGCCCCCGGTGAAGGTCAGTTCGCGCTCCTCGGTGGTGACCGTCCCGTCCTCGTGCGTCACCCGCAACACCGACCGCGTCGTCGCGGAGTCCGGGTCGATGACGATCTCCTTGATCTCCACCCGCTCCACGTCGGGATAACGCTTCTCGATCGAAGCCAGGCCCTCCCGGTACATGGGCCCCGTCGTCATCGCGTGGGCGGCGTCCGGGTCCAGCGTGACGTGCAGGTAGTAGGTCTCGGTGAGATCGCCCATCACGGCGGCGTCGGCGATCGGCGGGATCAGCGCGGGCTTGCCCACCGTGGTGCGGCTTGGCCGGACATCAGGCCTTGTGGTTGTCGGCCCCTGGACCGGGGAACCTCCGCTCGCCATCGGGCCTGCCTGCGCCGTCGGTGGTTCGCCACCGGTTGACGTCGGCCCGGACGCGGTCGGCGCCACCGATGACGCGGATGGCTGCGTCGAGGTGGATTCGCGTGTGGTCCTCGGCGCGTTCGGCCCGGTCGCTTCGCTGGTGACATCGGTCTGCATCAGTTGCTGGCTGGGCAGACCGGGCAACGCGTCGACCACGTCCGGCTTACGCGG
>JALZNB010000016.1 GCA_030857905.1 Actinomycetota bacterium | reverse complement strand
GTCACCTGTCGCGTCGCGTTGCCCGCCCCGCGCACGGTGACCGGCACGTCCTGCGCTGGGCCGTATCGAGCTGTGAGTCTGCGGTCGCACCGCGCCATCGGCAGCGCGATCGTGGCGTCCCGTGCGGCGATGAGGGTGACGATGGCATCACGGGGGACGTAAGCGAAGTCGGTCACGCGGGTGAACACCGATTCGCGTCCCTCAAGGGTGAATCGCTGGCCGTTCACCTCGACGACACAACCGCCGGAGAGTGGGAGCACGAATGCCTCGAACTCCCCCGTCTCGACGATCCTGCGGTCTCCGGCCACCAAGTCGACGACTCGCAGTCCGGTATAGCTCCACCCCGCGTCCTCGGGTGTCAACGCGATCCGGTCGACACCGTCACCGAGTGTCCCAAGTGGATGGTGCAGTGTCACGGCGTGGTCCTGCCTTTCCTGCTCGTCGCCAGGATGTCGGCGGCGGCTGCCACCGCGGCGGCGACATCATCCCCAGGTGGGTAGAGCAAGGCTCGGCCGACGACGAGTCCACGTACCGCCGGATGCGCGCAGGCGGCACCCCACGCGGCCATGTCGGCGTCGAGATCGCCGGACGGCACGCCGCCCAGAACGACGACCGGCATCGTTGTCGAATCGAGCACTGAGCTGCCTGGCGCGGGCGCGGGGAGTTTGAGCCACGTCCACGCCGAAGTCACGCCCAGTCCGGCCGCGATGGTGATGGCGCGGGCCAACGAGGTATCGTCTCGGCGCAACACAAGGCGGCCGGTGTCGTCCCACTCGTAAGGCAGTGGCTCCACGAAAACGGGCAGCTCGCGGCGAGCCAACGCGGTCACCGCCGCCGAACTGGCCGCCAGCGTCGATGCCGTGCCCCGGTCGGAATCGACCAGGCGCAGCAACAGCTTTCCGCCGTCGAGCCCGAACTCCGCGATCGACTCGGCGTCGTAGGCGGTGAATCTGTCGTCGATCTCCCATGACGCACCCGCCAGACCGCCCCTGTTCATCGATCCGATGACGACCTTGCCTTCAAGGCCGCCCAGGAGCAACAGGTCTTCTACAATGTCGGGAGTGGCGAGTAGACCGTCGACGCGGGGATCGGCCAACGCGATCATCAAGCGCCGCAACAGATCACGCCGGTCCGCCATGGCCAGGGGGTTGGCGCCGACACCGAGCGCACCGCGAGCCGGATGATCAGCCGCGACAAGGAAAAGGGTGCCATTCCCGGAAAGTAGCGACCTGGGGCGCTCGCGCCGCTGGTAGGCGACACGGATCGCGTGCGGATCGGACGCCCTGGTGTCGAGCAGGGCGGCCCACCGTTCGTCAGTGATCACGTCCGACAAGCTCCTCGATCTCCGACTCGGTAGGCATGGCATCAGCGCAGGCGAGGCGCCCCGCGACGAGCGCACCCGCCGCGTTCGCGTAGGTGGCGATTCGCGGTGGATCCCATTCGGACAGCAAACCGTGCGCGACCGCGCCGCCGAAGGCGTCTCCCGCGCCAAGTCCGCACACCACTCGCACGGCCTTGGGCGCCACCGTCCACGACTGGTCCTGGGTGGCCACCAAGACCCCTTCCGCGCCTTTCTTCACGATGGCCATCGTGATGCCGCGGGCGAGCAGGCGCTTCGCGGCCTCGTCCGGGTCCGCGGTGCCGACCGCGACCTCGACCTCCGTCCGGTTGCCCACGGCGACCGTGACGTGGTCCAGCATCCAGTCGATCTCCCGGTGGGCCTCCGCCGCGCTCGACCAGAACATCGGCCGGTAGTCCAGGTCGAGTACGGTGTGCACGCGGCGTTCCCGGTGTTCGAGCAGCGCACGCTGGGTCGAGCGCGCGGGCTCAGCGGACACGCCGGTGCCGGTCACCCACAGCAAAGGCACCTCCCGCACGAGATCCCACGGCACGTCGGATTCCGTCAGTCGCAAGTCCGGCGCGGTGGGCAGCCGGTAGAACAGCAGCGGCGGATCCTCCGGTGGGTCGAGTGCACAGAACACCAGCGGTGTCAGCAGATCCTCTTCGATGCCCACGTAGTCCGCCGAGACGCCGAACTCGACCAACGCACGACGCGCGTAGGTCCCGAAGGCATCGGGACCTACCTTCGTCAGAACGGCCGTACGCCTGCCGAGGCGGCGAGCGGCGACCGCCACGTTGGTCGCGGTGCCGCCAAGCGACTTCACGAAAGTCGACACCTGGTCCAACGGGACGCCCGCCTCCGCGGGATACAGGTCGACCCCGATCCGACCGACCGTCAGCACCTCGGTCATCCGTCGACGCCCCTCAGTTCGTGGGCCAGTACGTCGAGTTCGGCGCCACCGGCCATCTGACGGGTCAGGTCGTTCACGTCGATCTCGGACTTCTCGTAGTGGCCCAGCGGACCACCCCGCTTGAGCACCAGGAACCTATTGCCCACAGGGTAAGCGTGGTGGGGGTTGTGGGTGATCAGGACGACGCCCAATCCCCGGTCACGCGCCTGGGCGACGTAACGGAGTACGACACCGGCCTGTTTGACCCCGAGCGCCGCGGTCGGCTCGTCCAAGATCAGTACCTTCGCGCCGAAGTGCACGGCCCGCGCGATCGCCACGCACTGCCGCTCACCACCGGACAGCGTGCCCACCGGCTGTTCGACATCACGGAGATCGATGCCCATCTCGGCGAGTGCGGCCTTGGCGGTTGCCTTGGCGTACTTGCGGTCCAGCATCCGTAGTGGCCAGCGGCCGGTCACCGGCTCCGAGCCGAGGAAGAAATTGCGCCACACGCTCATCAACGGCACAACCGCCAGATCCTGATACACCGTGGCGATCCCGCGGTCGAGGGCTTCCCTTGGTGACCCGAACCGCGTCTCCTCGCCGTGCACCAGCAGCGTGCCGGTGTCGTGTGGGTGCACGCCCGCCAGGATCTTGATCAGCGTCGACTTGCCCGCGCCATTGTCGCCCAGCACGCAGGTGACCTCGCCCGCGTTGACCTCGGTGGTGACCTCGCGCAGCGCGATGACACTGCCGTAGGTCTTGCCGATCCCGATGACCTCGATCAGTGGGCCGGTCATCTGCGCACCCTCTCCGCTCGACGTCGGAACGCGTTGTTGACCAGGACGGCGGCGAGCAACATGATCCCGAGGAACAACTGGAACCAGTCGCTGTCCCACCGCGCGTAGACGATTCCCTGGCGGGCCATGCCGAAGATCAGCGCGCCGATGGCGGCGCCGATCGCGGAGCCGTAGCCGCCGGTCAGCAGGCAGCCGCCGATCACTGCGGCGATGATGAACTGGAACTCCAGCCCGATGCCCTGGTTCGCCTGGACACTGGCGAAACGGAGGATGTTGATCGATCCGACGAGCCAGCCCGCGAACGCGGTCGTCATGAACAGCAGGATCTTGGTCCGCCGCACCGGCACACCCACCGCGCGCGCGCTGATCGCGGAGCCGCCGACAGCGAAGATCCAGTTGCCGAACCTGGTGCGCACCAGGACCCAGGCCGCTATCGCGGTGACAACCACCCACCACAGCACCGAGACCTGAAACGTGGAGTTCCCGATTCGGATGGTCGAGGCGAACAGGCTCCCCGCCGACTCGTAGCCCGGGGCGGCACGGATGCCCGAGACCTGCACGGTTCCGGTGACGAGCCTGGTCACCCCGAGGTTCAAGCCCTGGAGCGCGAGGAACGTGCCCAACGTGACGATGAAGCTCGGCAGGCCGGTGCGCATGACGAGCCAGCCGTTGAGGGCACCGACGGAGAGCGCGAACGCCAGCGACACCGCGAGCGCGAGCCACACGTCGAGACCGACACGGGTGGCGAGGATGGCCGTCACCAGTGCGGTGGACGCGGTCATCACGCCCGCGGACAGGTCGAACTCGCCGCCGATCATCAGCATCGCGACCGCGACCGCCATGATGCCGAGGGTGGAGGCGTCGTCGAGCCAGGTCGCCACCCCGCCCACCGACAGGAACTGCTCGGTCATGACGGAGAAGAACACGAACACCAGCGCCGCGCCGAGCAGGGCCCCGACCTCGGGCCGCACGATCATGCGGTCGAACAGCCTGGATCGTCCCAGGCGTTCATCGGCGGCCGGAGCCGCTTTCGTCGTCACCTCGGTCATCGGGCTCCCCGCCTATCGGGTACCGCGCGCGGCGTATTCCGCCACCTTGTCCACATTGGACTTGTCCACGAATCCCGGTCCGGTCAGCACCGGGCTCCCACCACCGACCGTGTTGGCGTTCTCCCGGTACAGCTTGATCATCACGATCGGCAGGTAGCCCTGCTCGTACTGCTGCTGGTCGACCGCGAACTGCACCTCGCCCGCCTTGATGGCGGTCACCACGTCCGGGTTCAGGTCGAAGGTCGCGACCTGGGCAGCGGAGCCGGTGCCCTTGACCGCTCCGACCGCGTTGGTGGCGACCTGCGGGTTCAGTGTCAGCACGACGTCGATCGACGGATCGGCCCGCAGCGCGCCGGTGAGCCGCGACTCGATGTCGGTCGGGTTGTTGATGTCGACCTGCAGGTTCTCGGTGGTGCCGAACCCGCGCTTCGCGCCGTCACACCGCTGCCCGAGACCGACGTTGCCCGCTTCGTGGATCACGCAGAGCAGCTTGCGCTTGCCCGCCTGCTTGAGCTTCGCGCCCGCCTGCTCGCCCGCGATGGACTCCTCCTGGCCGACGTGGCCGATGGCGCCGAAACCGGAACTCTGCTCGGACCCGGAGTTGATGGTGATCACCGGGATGCCCGCCCTGGCCGCGTTCTCGACCGAGGTCTTGAGGGCCTCCGGGTTGGACATCGAGACGACGATGCCGCTGACCTTCTGCGACACGGCGTTGTCGATCAGCTTCGCCTGCCCCGCCGGGTCGCCGTCTGAGGTGTAGTCGACCGTCACGCCGAGGTCCTTGCCCGCGTCGGTCGCCCCGTTCTTCACCACGTTCCAGAACGCGTCACCCGCCGAACCGTGGGTGACGACCGCGACTCGCAGCCCTTCCCCACCGGAGGTCCCCGTCTCCGTCACCGCACCGGGCGCGGGTGTCTCGCTCGCGGGCCCGCTGCACGCGCTCAGCACCACGGCGGAGGCGACCACGACCGCCCACCGACCGCCGAGCCAACGAGGCCGGGATGGGCGTGCGATCGACCGATTGGACATCATTGCCACTCCTTCGATGGGGATGATCACTTGCGCCTGCTCCCGGCCACGATGTCCCCGAGGTACTCCAGGCTGCGCCGAGCGTCGTCACGGCACTGGTTGGCGGGACTGTCCGAGGTCAGGGCCGCATCCTGCTCCAGCACGAACCAACCCGAGTACCCGGCATCGATCAACAGGCCGACGACGGTCGCAATGTCGACATCACCGTCGCCAAGCGGGACATACATCCGGTCGCGAACCGCGTCGGTGTAACCGCGTTCGGCGGCGCGCACCTGCGCGGCCAGGTCCGCCCGGACATCCTTGAGGTGGACGTGGCCGATCCGACCTGCGTGACGGCGCACCAGGTCGACCGGATCCGTTCCGCCGATGAGGAGATGGCCGGTGTCCAGACAGAGGCGCAGATCGGAGTCGGCGAGGAACCGTTCGACTTCCTCGCGCCGCTCCACATGGGTACCGACATGGGGATGCAGCACGGTGTCCACGCCGAGGGCGGCCGCGGCGTCCCGAATCCGCCCCGCGGTGTCGATCAGGGTCGCCCACTCGGTGTCGGTGAGCACGGGTCGCACGTCGTAGCCGTCGAGTCCCGTCGCCGCCGCGAGGACCAGAACCTCTCCGCCCGCTTCGGCGAACAGCGCGGCGACCTCCGCCGCCTCGTCGACCACGCGGTCGGCGACCGCCTGGTCGTGCAGAACGGCGGCCAGGAACCCGCCGACAAGATCGAGGCCCCTGTCCTTCAACAGTTCACGCAATGGTTCGGCCGCGGCGGGAAGGTATCCAGGCGGTCCCAGTTCGGTCGCTGTGAGACCGAGCTCGGCCATTTCATCGAGCACCCTGCCCGGTTCGACGACGAAGCCCCAGCCCGGAACTTCGCATACTCCCCACGAGATCGGCGCGCCGGCCACTCGCAACGTCGTCATGACCGGCTCACCGCCTGGGACACCCGAACCGGCGTGCCTTGTCTGCGGGATTCGTCGCAAGCGATGGCCAACTCCAAACTCGACAGACTGTCCCTCGCGGGCGACGGGTTCGCCGCACGACCGGCGACGACGTCGACGAAGACCGCCATCTCGTTCTGGTAAGCGCGGTGGAATCGCTCGGGGAAACCCGGATAGGCATCAGGCGCGGCGGCCGGTCCGCCAGGTTCGAGCGAGGTGATCGGCGAACGGGAATCCAGACCGACCGTCAGCGAATCGCGGCTGCCGAACACTTCGATCCTGTGGTCGTACCCCACCGGGTCGTGCCTGCCGCCGACCAACGTGGCGTGCGCGCCACCGGCGAAGCGAAGCACCACGACCGCGTTGTCCACATCGTCGGCGGCGGCGAACTCCTCGGCGACCTGAACCGACCCCGAGGCGAACACCTCCACGACCGAATCCCCGACAAGCCAGGGAACCGCGTCCAGGTCGTGAATCAGCAGATCCCGGAATATGCCGCCGGAAGCGGGCAGATACTCGAACGGCGGCGGCGTGGCATCCATCCCGACGGCCCGCACGTGGTACACCGTGCCCACGTCACCGCGCCTGAGCCGCGCGTGCAATTCGGCGATCGCCGGATCGAATCGGCGTTGGAACCCCACGAGCACCTCGACCCCCGCCGCATCGATGTCCTCGACCAGCGCTCGCATGTCGGCGAGATCGCCCGCGACCGGCTTCTCGCACAACACCGGAACACCAGCCCCGAGACATTGGCGCACCACGGCCGAGTGCGTATCCGTCGGCGTGGCGACAACGACACCGTCGCAGTCCCCCAACAATTCGGCGAGATCGCCGACGACGCGCGTACGCGGACCGAGTTTCCGCGCCAAGCCGTCGGCTCGGCCGTCGACCGGGTCGTACAGACTCACCGACTCGACATCGTCGAGCGCGGTCAGGTTCGCCGCGTGCATCGCCCCGATCCGCCCAACACCAGCGACTCCGATCCGCATTCGCAGTTCTCCGTCCCGTTGGAGCGCTCCAAGTTCTTGGAGCGCTCCAATGCTAGGCTCAGCCGTAGCGCTGTCAAGGCCTGTTTTCCCTTTCATGCACGCGGTTTCGCCGAGGAGGGACGATGACGGGCAGGCCGACCATGGACGACGTCGCGCGCGCGGCAGGGGTCTCCCGCGCGTTGGTCTCGCTGGTCATGAACGGGTCCGACAAGGTCAGCGACCGGCGACGGGACGCGGTGGTCCGAGCGGCGCGGTCCCTGGGCTACTCGCCGCACATGGTCGCCAGGGCGCTGGCGAGTCGCACGTCGACGGTGATCGGCGTGCTCATCTCGGACCTGCACAACACCTACTTCGCCGAAGTCGTGGACGGCATCGAGGAAACCGCCCAGTCGTCCGGTTTCGACATCGTGATCAACTCCGGCGGGCGCAGCGCCCACCGGGAACAGCGCGCGGTGAACAGTCTGCTGTCGTTCCGCCCGGCGGGTCTCGTCCTGCTGAGTCCGGTCGTGCCCGCCCGCGCGATCGCCGCCGCGGTGGCACAGACCCCCGTCGTGCTGGTCGGCCGGTCCACGCGACTCGCCACGGTCGACACCGTCAACGACCACGGCCAACGAGGCTCCACGATCGCGGTGGACCACCTGGTCGAACTCGGACACCGCCGGATCTGCCACCTGGACGGCGGCCATGGCGCGCAAGCCACCGAACGGCGCCAAGGCTACCTGCGAGCCATGCGCCTACACCGACTCGAACCCCAAGTCGTGAGCAGCGAGTTCACCGACTTCGCCGGAGCCGACGCAGTGCACCGCCTGCTGGCCGACACGTCCAGGCCGCGTCCCACCGCCCTGGTCGCCGCGAACGACCTCAACGCCGTCGGCGCCATCTCGGCCCTGGAAGAGGCTGGGCTGCGCACGCCTGATGACATGTCGGTCGTCGGCTACGACAACACGGCTTTGGCCGCACTGCGACACATCTCGTTGACAACGATCGACCAGCCACGTGCCGACATGGGCAGACTGGCCGCACAGGCGCTGATCGAACGGCTGCGCGGCGAACGAACCACCCCAGTCCGTCACCGCCTCAGCCCATCCTTGGTCGTCCGCCGCACGACCGCCCCAACCGACGGGTGATGGTCTCGACTGGGGCGTGTCTGTTGCACTTGATCAGAACTACCGAGGTGGCGGTTGACGCATGGTAAGGCTCCGAGTACCAACAAGAGTGGCAGTTCAACGCGAAAGAACGTTGATCGTCGTGCTCGATTAATCGGGTGGCACGGCGTCGGGTACAGGGGTCGGCGACCACTGAGCAGGTGGGAACGCGGCTCACCTCGGTGGGGAGGAGCGCGCGTTGCACGAGGCCGGTGATTCGATGACGGAGAGACTGATGGCCCGCGTGCTCGGAGACGAGATTCGCCGGGCCAGGACAGCGGTGGGGTTGTCGAGGGCGGAGCTGGCCTATCAGCTCGCGGCCGATATCAAGGAACGAACCATCCAGATGTACGAGCTGGGAACTCGCCAGTGCACGGTCGCCAGGTTTATCGACATCTGCCAGAGGCTCGACGTCGCGGCCCCGGAACTGCTCTCCCGAGCCATGCAACGAGCGAAGGTCGACCTACACCGCCTCACAGTGCAGGTCGACCTCCCCACACTGTTGCGTGACAACAGCAGGGATCTAGAACCACTGCGCGGGTGGGCCAAGAACCGGTTGGATGCCTCCGGTCAGGATGGTCCCTCGGTCGTCCATCTGGAACCCTTCGTGGTGCGCGAACTGGCCGTGCTGTGTGGTTTGACCGCATGGCAATTCGCCGACCGCCTCGGCGCGTTCGCACCGACAGCGAATCCGGTCGTCTGAGTAAGTTCGTCCGCGGCCTGGCCCTAGATCGACTTCACCGGATTCGCTGTATCGTCGGGTCCGGTCACTTGGCGATCAGCAGTAGAAGACCTCTGCCGCGCAGGAGATACTGGGTGGCGGTGCCTCCGATGAGGGATTCGGTTCCCGGGGCGGCGACCTGACCTGGCCCCTCCGCCCAGGTAGAGGTGTCGGTAACCCGGTACCACTGTTTGCCGACCGGCGGCGCGGGCAAGCGGAAGTTCACCTCGGCGGACCAGCCGTTGTACGCGATGTAGTGGGCCGCCGCCGGGTCGCCGAACTCGGTGCCGTCGAGCCGCCACGCGAGTGCGTGATTGTTCGGATTGCTCCAGTAATTCGAATCCGGTGCGACACCGGCCGGGGTGAACCACTGCAACTGTCCGAGGCCGTTGCCGTTGGTGTCCTGGCCGGTGTAGAAGTTCGTCGGCCGCAGAGCCGGGTGTGCCATGCGGTAGGCGATCAGGCGCTGGGTGTAGGTCGCGAAGTCGACCTGCGGTTGGGTCCGCGACCAGCTCTGCCAGTTGGCGCTGGAATCCAGGTTGTACGGGTTGTTGTTGCACCGCAGGCCACGCAGGTTCTCATCGCCGCCGGTGATCATCGGTGTGCCCGCGGAGAGCAGCAGCATCGCCATCCCCGTGCGCGCGGCTCTGCGCTGGTCGACCGGATTGCCGCCCTGGTCCCAGGAGATGTTGTCGTCGCTTCCGCCGTCGGACGGGCCGTACGGCCATGCTTGGCCGTTGTTCTTGCCGTTACAGGCATAGAGGTCGTGCAGGGTGAACCCGTCGTGGGCGACGACGAAGTTCACCGAGTTCCACGGCAGACGTCCGTCATCGCCGTAGAGGTCCGAGGAGCCCGCGAACCGGTTGGCAAGCTCACCTGGGGTCACCGAGGCGCCACCGAGTTGGTTCTGGTCACGGCGCAGGCTGTCCCGGTAGATCCCGTTCCACTCAGACCACCCCGCCGGAAAGTTGCCGACCTGGTAGGTGCCCTCGCCGATCGCCCAGGGCTCGGCGATCCAGTCGACGCCCGCACCGCCGCCTGCCGCGCGTGGGGGCATCTCTCGAATGATCCGGTTCAGCGCGGTCGCGGGATTGGTCTTGTCGTAGGTGAAGCAGCCGTGCTGGCAGGTGTTGCCCAGCACCGACGCGAGGTCGTGGCGGAAACCGTCCACGCCCAGGGTGTTCTTCCAGTACGCCAACGAGTCGATGATCAGGTTCTGCGCGATCGGGTTGACGGTGTTGTAGTTGCCGCCGACGCCGGTGTTGTCCCACGAGTTCTGCATATCGCCGGTGAGCGAGTAGTACGTCGGATTGTCCAGGCCGCGGAACGTGATCACGTTGTACACCCGCTTGTCCGAGCCCGCCTGGTAACCCTCCCCGGTGTGGTTGTAGACCACGTCGGTGAATATTTTGATCCCGACGGCGTGAAACGCTCGCACCATCTCCTTGAACTCGGCGGTGGGGCCACCCGGAGACTTGTCGTAGGCGTAGCGGCGGTCGGGGGCGAAGTAGTTCAGCGTCGAGTAGCCCCAGTAGTTGTCGCCTTGCGTGCCGGTGGGGTCAACGTCGTTGGTGTCGTTCTGGGTTTCCTGCACTGGCAGGAACTCCACCGCGGTGACACCGAGAGAGGCCAGATACCCGGCCTTCAAGCCTGCCCCCTTGTAAGTGCCCCGGTACGCGGCGGCGATGCCGGTGTCATTCTTGGTGAGGCCGCGTACGTGTGTCTCGTACACGAGGTCGTCCTTGAGCGCCCTCGTGGGTTTGACACCGACACCGGCGGAACTCGCCGCCAGCACGATCCCCTTCGGGGCGAGCGTCCCGCTGTCGATCTCGCGACTCACAGGACCACTGTGGTAGGTGGCGCCACCGGGGCCGGCCGGCGTCTGGGGATCGTGGCTGACTTCCAGGGCGTAAGGGTCGAGCAGCAACTTGTTGGGGTTGAACCGATTGCCGTTGGCGTCGACATCGGTCAGGAAGCCCGCGGGCGATCCTTTGGTCCACCCAGCCGTGTGCGGCCAGTTCGGTCCCCATGCCCGGTATCCATAGTAGACGGTTCCCGCGATGCCATAGGTGTCACGCAATGTGGCGACACTGATCACCGTCGAGAACACATTCGTTCCCGTGTCCTTGCCCAGGACCAGGCTGCCCTTCTCTTGCGCCCCGCGAGGAGTGTCGTAGAGGTACAGCGCGAGCCGGGTGGCACGCGATGAATAGACGCGAAAGGTGACAGCGGTCTTGCCACTGTCGTACCGCGCCCCGAGTGAATGCGTATCGATTCCTGCCCGCGCGGTGTCGGTGGTCAGCGGGCTCATCGACACCAGACTCGTGGTGGCGACAAGCACCGCGACCGCCAACGCCACGCGGGCAGGACCGGTCCGGCGACTCCAACGGATGCGCATCTCTGCCTCCAGAATCGCTCGCACGGACCGGCGCGTCTATCGCGGGTCGAAACCTTCTCAGCAGTCGTAAAGACTGTTGGGATGCACGTTCTCGCAGTAGCGCACGTGCAGGTGGTTGTCGTGGTTCGGGTATTCGGTGGTCAGGCCTTCACCGATGAGAACGGGGTCGTTGAAGAAGATGAGTCGGACGTGGCCAGGGGCGGTAGCGCGGATCGCTTGCACCAGTTGACGAGTGGCATTGCGGTCGTAGGTGCTTGACTGCCAGGTGATGCGACCGGCGGTGCACTGCGCGCTGTCGGTACGGATCGGCCACAGGTCGACGTCCAGGCCGATCTGGTGGCTGCCGTGGCCGGGAATGGCACCACCGTGCTCGAATCCGATATCGCCCAGCGGAATTCTGCCCTGGCCGGTGCCTGCGAACTGGGCCGCGGCGGCCTCCAGTTGGCCCACGGCGGCCGCCGTACCCCAGTTGGCGGTGCCGTTGCCGTCAGGGTCCTGGTCGCACATGCTGGAACCGAGGTTCGGGTAGTCGTAGTGCCACACCAGGTTGCGCCACGTCGTCGGTCCGACGATGCCGTCCGCGCTGATCCCGCTGTGCTGCTGGAAGGCGACAACCGCGGTGCGGGTCGCGGCGTCGAAGGTGCCCGTGACGGCGTTGTTCGTGCGGCGCTTGGCGTTGAGCCCGACCTGCAGGGCACGCACGGCCGGGCCGGTCGCACCCTGTTGGATGGTCACCGCGAGGTGTCCCCACGTGCCCGGGCCGACCACGCCGTCAACCGAGATTCCCTTGGCCCGCTGGAAGTCGCGGACCGAAGCATCGGTGCCGGAGCCGAAGATCCCGTCGGCGGTGAGCTGCCTGCCATGGTGTTGCAGCAAATACTGCGCGACAAGCACGTCCGCGCCACGGTTTCCCGTGCTTTGAGTGGGAAAGAACGCGCCGGGGAAGGCAGTGGCGGGCGCGGTCAGGAGTGAGGCGAACAGGGTGGCGAGCATGGCCGCCACGAGACACAGTCGGGTACTCATCGGGGGAACTCCTTCACACAAAGGAGGCCGGGCGGGCGGCACCCCGCCCGGCCACTACCTGAGGTAGATCGATCTCAGCAGGTGCCGACGCTGGAAACGCCCGCCACGTAAGCCTTGGAGACGAACTTGCCCGCGCTGATCCTGAACCAGATGCTCGACGTGCCCTGGGTTCCGGTGACCTGCTGGCCGGTCACCTGGCACTCGATCAGCACCCGCGCGTAGTTGGCCGCGAGACCCACCTGCGCGTTGCTGCTGCTGGCCCCGGAGCGCACGCTGAGCGGGTCGGTCGCGGTGCGGACCTGGCCGAAGGTGCCCGTACCGGTCCACAGGTAGGTCACCGTCACCCAGGCGTTGTTCGTGAGCAGGAGCCCGTCCCAGAACGTGCCGTCGGCCAGGTCGATTCCCGCCGGGTTGGCCACCACCCTGCCGTACTGGTCCTTGCCGCCGTTGTAGCCGTTCTCGTAGGCGGCCTGAGCCTCCGGCTTGCCCCTGGGCAGGTCCTTCCACATCTCGCGCGTCGTCGAGGGGTTCCAGTAGTCGTCCCTGGTGTTCCACGGGCCGACATCCCACACCGGCGCCCACTCGCAGCGGCCGTTGGACGCGCACACCTTCACGCTGTAGTCGCCTGTGCCCTTGGGCGCGAGCCCGCGTCGGGACGGCAGGGCGACGAAATGGTCACGGCTCTTGATGATGTGCCCGTTCGCCGTGGTGCCGCCCACAAGTCCCTCACGGGTGGCGAAAATGCGGTACGACAGGGGTGCGGCGAGCGCCCCGGTGGCGGCCTGCCCGGTGCCCGCGGTCAGTTCGAGCCGGTGCAGCCGGGGGCCTTGTCCTTGTGCGTTGGCGGTGAGTACGGCCCGGACCTGCACGGTCGAGGTGGACTCGGGCAGCGTCGCCGGGGTTTCCGGACGTGCTTCGACCCACTCTGTCCAGGCACCGTCGGCCCGCAGACCGCGGACGTCGATGGCCAGTTCGGCGTCCCGCGGCGTCGACGCGTTCACCGCCGCGCCAACCTGGTTCACCGGCCGATCCAGTGTCTTGGGTGCCAGCAGCAGCATCCCGATCGCTTCGGGACGGGCGGCGCTGGCGGCCCGTGCGTTCTTCCGGTCGAGCCCGATGGAGCCGCCGGAAGTGACGACGTTGCTGTCGTCAGCGTCAACAGTGGACAGATCGGCGACCCAGGTAGGCGCGCGAGAGGGCTCCGCGTGCGCGACGGGGGTCAGCACACTCAGAACGGTGACGACGCCGAGGGAACCGGCTAACCATCGGCGGGAAAGGGGGAGGACACGTTTCATCCCAAACTCCTCGCTGTCGCACACACGCCCATGGCCGACGGCCATGCAGGGGTGGCCCGAGTCCGACGGCATCAAGGAAACCGCGTCCAACGGTCAGAAGTCAACCAACTCAAGTCATTCTTCGTAAAAAATCTCCTGCCCGGTCCCGGCGGGAGCTCGAATCTCCGACCCGACTTGGCTTCTTCGACCTTCGTTCAGCAATGTGCGCCACCTCGATCCTTCGCGATCTCTACCGCCAGTCGATCGGCGAGTGCGGCGTCAGCGGAGATTCGGCTGAAACCGGACAGCTATCGTCCACCCGGATAAATCCTCACCGCCCACGGCCGACCGATGGGTTGTGGACGCGGAAGAACGCGCCTGCCTACACAATCTTTCCGATGGTCCCGTAGGCGACAGTCGCACTGCGAATAGCACGATAGCCATCGGTGCACTGGAAGCGTTGCGGGAACCGCGCTTGCGGCCGGTCGGGTTGATCGCCTTCGACGGGCCACCGAAATCGTGTTCGCACGCCGTCAACCGGTTCATGGGCAGCGACGGCCACCTCGCCGACAGTGGGCGACAGGTCCGCCACCTCTCCGGGCAATAACCGATCGTGCCCGAGCATGATCACTCATGGGCCGGATGGCCACGCTTGTCAAGACCTATCCTAATAAGCGCGATAGTGGTGGACTTCTTACACCCGGTGGTGTGAGAAGGCGAGGCGGCGACCGCGATGACCGAGACCGAGATCTTCCTCGTCCCGCACACCCACTGGGACCGGGAGTGGTACGAGCCGTTCCAGCGCTTCCGCATCCGGTTGGTCGACGTGCTCGACGAGGTGATCGAGCGGGCCGAGGCCGATCCCCGGTTCCACTTCACCCTGGACGGCCAGATGGCCGCGGTGGACGACTACCTGGAGGTGCGCGGGGAGAACCGCGAGCGGATCGCCGCGCTCGTGCGCCGTGGGCAGCTCGCCGTCGGGCCGTGGCAGATCCTGCTGGACGAGTTCCTCGTCTCGGGCGAGAACATCGTGCGCAACCTGGAGATCGGGTGGGCGCGGGCCCAGGAGATCGGCGGCGGGATGCCGGTCGGCTACCTGCCGGACGAGTTCGGGCACTGCGCCCAGATGCCGCAAATCCTGGCGGGTGCCGGTTTTCGGCACGCCTGCCTGTGGCGGGGTGTCCCCGGTTCGGTCAGCGAACACGCCTTCCGCTGGGAGGCGCCGGACGGCAGCGCGGTGCGGGTGGAATACCTGATCGCCAGCTACGGCAACGCGGCGTCGCTGTTCACCGATCCGACACGCTTCGAGCCGCGCACGGTCGACCTCCAGGCGCGAATGCGGCCGCTGTTCGGCGATGACCCGGTGTTGGCGATGTACGGCACCGACCACTCCGCCCCGGTTCGGTCACTGGTGGGAATGGTCGCCGGGCTGGACGACGACGCCCCCGTGCGGGTCAGGATCGGCACCCTCGGCGAGTACATCGCCGAGGTCGCACCGGAGGCGAGCACCGAGGGGCTCACCGTCGTGCGCGGTGAACTGCGCAGCCACGCCAGGGCGAACATCCTGCCGGGCGTCCTGTCGGTGCGCCCACACCTGAAGCAGGCCATGGCGGCGGCCGAGCGGATGGTCGAGCGTTACGCCGAACCGCTGGCCGCGCTGTGGGCGCCGCGGTGGCCGCGGAAGTTCCTGGATATGGCGTGGTGGCGGCTGGTCGACGCCTCCGGCCACGACTCGGTCACCGGCTGCGGCGTGGACGAGACCGCGGTGCAGGTCTTCGCCCGCATCAGCGAGGCCGAGCACCTCGGCCAGGCGGTGCGCGATCAGGTGGTGCACCACCTCGCCCGCGCGGTCCCGCGCGAGGCGCTGATCGTGGTCAACCCGTCCCCGCACGACCGGCGAGACCTGGTGACCGCGGATCTGGAGATCCCGGCCGAGTGGGCGTCGGTGGCGTTCGAGATGCCCGACGGCACCCGTCTGCCCACGCAGACCGAGAGCCGCGGCGGTGACGAGCCGTACGAGGAGACGCTGGACTCGACCGAACTGGAGTCGTTCTTCCGCCGGGTACACGGCCGCGAGCTGTTCGGCAGCGAGATCGTCGGCTGGCGGGTCGATCCCGACGCGCGCGAGTTGGTGTTCGAGCTGGCCAGGCACCGCGGCGACGAGCCGTTGGAGGAAGAGGCGTTGCGAGCGGCCGTCATCGACGCGGCCGAGGCCGCACCCGGGACTTGGACCGTGCGGCTGCTTGCCCGGCAGCGCCGGGTCGTCACCGGCCTGGTCGACACCGCGGCGCTCGGGTGGTCCACGGTGCGCGTGGTGCCCGACGAGGTCGCGACGGATCAACCGGTGCGAGTGTGTGAACACTCGATCGACAACGGACTCCTGCACGTGACGGTGCGCGACGACGGCACCCTGCGTCTGGAGGCCGCCGATGGCACGGTGCTTGACGGTGTGGCGCGCGTGGTCGACGGCGGCGACCGCGGCGACACCTACAACTACGCCCCACCAG